>JACIWY010000395.1 GCA_014360745.1 Chloroflexota bacterium | reverse complement strand
GCAGTTTCAACTGCCCGCTATGTGCTTACCGGCTGAGCAAAATACGATAATCCACCGTCAGGCCAGGTATATAGTTATAGACCTGTACAAGATAATTCCCCGTGCTCCGGGCCACCAAGTGCGCCACCCGTTCCCCTGCCTGAGCCGTGCGCGCGCTTTGGGCCACCACTCCCATGGGGCCGTAAATGGTAAAACCGATCCCCGTCGCTGTGCCGGGCGGGTCTGGAGCAAAGCTCAGAGATACCGCCGCTGCCTGGCCTGCCGTTGCGGACAAGGCGTAATAGTGGAACGATCCAGCGCGGTCGCCGGTCAATTGCCCGGCCAGCGTTTTCCCGACGGGGAGAAGGAAAGGAGATTCCTTTGTCCCTGCGCCGCTCGCGGGTATGGGCGTGGCCGCCGGCGTTGGCTTGGGCGCCGCTATAATCGTGGCCAGAGGTTTGGCTTCCGGCAACCCGCTCACCCATATGCGATATTGCATCCCCACCTTCCAATCATAATTGTAGATCTGAACCAACAAGGTAGCCGCGAGCTTGTCTTTTATGACCAGCTCCTTGGTGCTGGGCGTGGTGATGGGCTGGCCCTTGCCGAGCAAGAACCCGTTCACCCCATACACCTGAAAACCAAAGGCCGAGAGGAACACCGGATCACCTGGGATGTAAGAGACGCGGATGCGCACCGGCACATTGCCGCCGGGGTAAGCCACCTTGTAATAGGCAAAGCTGCCGGCCTTGTTGCCGGGCAGGAACCCGGTGAACACTCGGTCATTGGTGAGCAGAATGGCCGCCTCGGGTGTGCGCGGTTGAGCCTGGACGCTCGGCGCGGCCATTCCCAGAAACGCGCATAGGATCAACAAGATAAAAAGGATTCGACGCATCTTCTCACCTCCCGAAAGGAAAGGTGGTTAAAACTGCACCAACCTTCGCCCCGTGGTGACTGGGGCAACCCCCAACCTCAACCATTTTCTCGCAAAAGTGGGCTTGCAAAGGTTGCTGCAATTTCAATCGCCATTCAGCCCCCGTTTTTTTATCCTCATATTGTGAGTATAACACAGATTGCCATGCCTTCAACTTTTCAGAACGCTTTTCGTCGATTGACCTTTCCCCACAAAGTGGCTACACTCGTGTGATATACCCCCCGGACCGTTCGGGGGGCCGAGGAGGCGAGACCGAGGAGAGATCCCATGTTGGGTAGAGCCAAGATCGAGGCGGCGCTTTCCGCCCAAGGCACAGAGGAATTCGGCGTCGTCGTGCCCTATGAGGGGATCCTGGCCCGCGACCACTGGGAGCAATTCACCGCTTTCCCGTGGTGGGTTCAGGCCTCGCCCGATCCGGTGCACCAATACAGTTGGCGACGCGATCTGATCCTGACCACCGGCTCCGACTGGTTCGTCCTGCCGGAAGGCGCGCCGCGCGAGGAGCAGGACAATGTGCTTCTGCTGACCTTTGGCGAGCAGGTGCTGCGCCTCGACCGGCGAACCGGCTGCATCGAGGTTTTGGAACGTCCTCAGGTCGGCGGGTGGACGGCGCGCCCAGGCCAGGTGCAATCGGTGCACGTCGAGCGCCTGCCGACCACGGAGGAGGAGATCGATCGCCTTTTGCCCCTTCCGCTCGCTGAGGATCCCCGTCGGGTGCGCATCGACGGCTGCGGCGCGGCGGCTGCCCTGCTTTTGCAGGAATTTGGCCGCTCCAGGTATCCCATTCAGCAGATCGGCGGCCCGCTATGGCATGCTTACAGCCTATGGGGTTTTGAGGGGATGATGACCCTCGTGGCCGAGAGAAAAGAGTTGGTGCGCTTCCTATGCGAGCGGGCTTGCCAACGGAGCGAGTTTCAGGTGCGTCGGGCGGCGGCCATGGGCGTGGCCGGCATTTGGATCGAGGATTGCCTCACCGATCTCATCAGCCCCGCCGCTTTCGCCGAATTGAACCTGCCCTATTTGCAACGGCTGACCGATGCCATCCGCAAGGAGGGGATGCACAGCATCTACTACTATTGCGGAGATCCGTCCGGCAAATGGGAACACCTGCTGGCCGTCGGCGCCGATGCCCTCTCGTTGGAAGAGAGCAAAAAGGGTTTTCGTATCGACATCGCCGAGGTTGTTGCGCGGGTAAACGGGCGCTGTGCCGTGCTGGGCAATTTAGACGCCATCGGGGTGTTGCAGGATGGCAGCGAGGAGGAGCTGCGCGCCGAGATCGCCCGCCAGATCGAGGCTGGCAGGCGCAACGGCGGCCGCTTTATCATGAGCCTGGGCAGCCCGGTGACGCCGGGCACGCCGATGCAGCGGGTGCGGCTGTTTTGTGATCTGGCCCATGAACTGGGCGCGCGCTAACAAGACCGAGAGCTGAGGCGTCGCTTGGCCAGCGCTTGTGTTCTGCGCGCCTCCATGGTATGCTTGCCCGCATTGTGCCGAGTCGTGTGGATACCTTGTACGGAGATCAGATGCCCCCCCGTCGATCCCGTCGCTTCATTAACTTGGATACTTGGCGAGGTGCCCTTATCCGATGGATTCCGGCGCTTCTGGGGTTACTGGCCTTTTCGGGCTGCACCGCGTTGCTGCCCATGCTGACGCCAGCCTACCCGCCCTCATCGGCGACCTCAACGCCCGGCTGGCAGATCCGGACGCCCACCATCGAGGACACGAGGCCCCCTTCTATCACCGAGACGGCCACAATTTCTCCTTCGCCGACCGATAGCCCCGTGCCCACGGCTCCTACGGTGACACGGACCCGGACGATGGCGCCCACGGCAGCGCCCATCACCTCGACGCCCACGGCTTCCATCGTCCCCTCGCCCACATCGGCGCCGGTGGATTTGATCCGCAACGGCGGCTTTGAGCAGACGGGCGATTGGCTGCTCCCTCAAACCGCTTACATGGCCGCCTACACCCGCAACGCCCGACATTCCGGCCTGCGTTCGCTGCGCCTGGGCATCCTCGATGGGCGCGACAACCGGTTCAGCTATTCGCCGGCGCGTCAGGTGGTGACCCTGCCCGCCGACGCGAAACGGGCCCGACTGTGTTTTTGGCTGTACACCGTCAGCGGCGAGCCGGCCTATCTGCCACGCCCGGCGCGCCCCCTGGCGCGCAGCATCGAACGCGCCAGCCTCTCCGGCGATGTGCAGTATCTGTTGATCCTCAACGAGCGCGACGTCTGGATCGACACCCTCCTCTGGCAACGTCGTAACGATGCCGAGTGGGTTTATTACGAATTCGACCTCAGCCACTATGCCGGCTGGGCGATCAAGCTCCATTTCGGCGTGTTTAACGATGGCCAAGGCACCATCGCCGGTATGTACCTGGACGATGTGTCTTTGTTGGTGGACGCCCCCTCGCTGTGGCCCACGCCGATGGCGACCGCGACGGGCACGCGCGTCTCCTGGGCCTCGGCCACGCCGAGCCCCACGCCCGACGAGACGCCGATGGAGCCCTATCCCCCGCCGAGCGCAACGCCCTCGATGGGGCCCGACACGCCCCTGCCCACGGCTACCGGCCCGGGCACGCCTCCTCCGACCTTGACCGAGGAGCCCAAACCGACGCTCGGCGCCACGCCAACGCCGACGGCCACCGAACCGGCCGGCCCCGGCGGCATGGGCACCCCCACGCCCACGGCCAGCCCCTCGCCCAAGCCCTCGGCGACGCCGTTGCCCACGGCAACGCCGAGGCCGACGGCTACAACCACATCGACGCAAACGGCCACATCGACCTTTACCCCGACGGCGAGCCCAACTCA
>JACIWY010000394.1 GCA_014360745.1 Chloroflexota bacterium | reverse complement strand
CGTCATGCAGTTCGGCGTGGGTGGCCCAATAGTAATACCAGTCATGCCTATAGCTGCCGGAGCTTCCCTCTTCTTTCTCGCGTTCCATCTGTGGCCCGAACGTCGTAGAGGCTGTGGTCTGCAAACTGGTGTCGATGGCTTCGCAGCCAGCGGGCAGCGGGTCTTCCAACACCAGGAAGTAGAGGTCGTTCGGCGCGATGAGGGTCAACCTGACCAGGATCGTATCGCCGACCTGCGCAGCCTCGATGGGCTCGGCGCCCGGCGCCAGCGCCCTGGGATCCTTCTCGGTGCCCACATCTTCCATACGATAGTAGTTGCGATAGACGACGATGCCCCGATCGAGCGCCTGGATGCGCTCCGCGGGCAGGAAGTAGCGCAGGAAGGCGCTGTAGTAGAGCTTGCCTGTCATGTCCTGTTGCCCCTTCGCGGCGCGGCTGATACGCAGCAGGTTGGGCGCCTTGGCACGCAGCTTGTCCATGGGCACCTTGACCTGGATGACTTCGTCGATATTTTCCGGCGCCGTCTCCCCAGTGGCCAGGCGACTATCGTTCACCCATAGCTCATAGCGATAGTCGGCCTGCAACTCGCCGGTGGCAACCATATAGTCGGTCAGGGCCAGGATCGCCCAGACGTTCTCCTGGGTGGTCTCCCAGCGTCCCGATTCGCGGGCGGCCATCAACCAGCGCACGGCATTGGGCAAGAGGGCGTTCTCGGGCGATAGGCGCACCAACGCCCGCAAAACGATGGCCGTGGTGCGGGCATCGGTGTTCATATCCCAATACCCTCGCTCCGGCTCTTCCCAATGCGCGCCGGCTGCGCTGACGATGGCTGCGTCCATCAATTCGTTGACCAAGGTTTGCCGACGGGTGGTCTCGTCGGCGTCGAGGATGTGCAAGGCCATGGCCAAGTAAGCCTTGGCATAGAGGGACATATCGCCCCGCTTTTCATAGAGCGCCACAGTACGCCCCAGATCGCCATACTCAGCGCCGCCCGCCTCGGCCAACATGTAGAGCACGGTGGCGCGCTCGTCGCGGTAGCGCCGTGTGTCAGGCGCTTTGCCGTCGAGCCAGTTATAAAGGAAGGAAACTCCCCGGTCGACGACTTGTTGATCGACGGCAAAATCGGATCGACGCGCTTCGTGCAGCCCCAGAATGACATAGGCGGTCAACGCGGGGGAGCTTTCTCCCCTTGCCCACCAGCCCCAGCCGCCATCGGGGTTCTGCAGCTCGTACAGCCTCTGCAGGGCCACGCCCACCTGTTGCGGCAATTGCGCTGCCAATTTGGGGTTCTCGATGCCCAGCTCGCGCATGGCGCGGTAGGTCACCACATTGGGCAGGAAACGGCTGACCGTCTGCTCGATGCAATCGTAGGGGAAGGCGCGGAGATAGCCCAACCCCTCGCTCATGCCGGCGGCCAGCGAGGGCTCCAACGTCACCTTGAGTTCGCCCTGCGTGAGGTCGGCCCCTTCGGGGACATGAACCACCTCGAGCACGCTCCCTTCCACCTGCCCCGAGGTGCCCACCACCTCCGGCGCGCTGGGAGGATAGACCGGCAGGGTCAGGCGCAGCGCATCTTGATGCCCACCGCCGCTCACCCGCAATTCGAGGATGGCTTCCGACACCGCCTGAACCACACCCGGCCAGGCGGTCTTGACCTGCCCGCCTGCGGGCACCGTCACCGTTTGCTCGTTGCGCTCCAAGGCCACCCCCTGAGCCTGAGCCGTCACGGTCATCTCTAGGGTGCGATCGGTGTTGTTGTGCGCGATGGCGCCCAGGACCGGCTTGTCGCCGATGACCAAGAAACGTGGCGCCACCGGCCTGACCAGCACCTCCAGGGTGGTGGTGATGTCCGCCCGCTGTACGCCTACCTTGGTATCCGCCGTCACTGCTTGGGCGGTCATGCGCCAGGTAGTCAGCGTATCCGGCAGTCGCACCGTCACCTGGGCGCGGCCCGAGGCATCGGTGCGCACGGCCGGTGCCCAATAGGCCGTCTCCGGAAACTCTTGGCGCACCAATCCCTCACCCTCGCCGCCTCCACCGCCTCCTTTACCCTCTTGGGCCGTCTGCAAGTTTTGCCGATCGACCAGGACGGCCAGAGTGGTAGCGCTCTGCACACCCAAGCCGCGCTGGCGGTAGAACGTCTCGAGGATGTTCGTCTGCGCACCGCCCACCAGCGACTCGATAGCCAGATCTACCAGTTGCAAAGAGACCTCGGCGGGCACGCCCTGTCCTTGGTAGTCACGCGTCTCGATGGTAAAGACCGCCTCGTCGCGCGGTTTATAGCGCGCACGGTCGGAGGTGAGGGTGATCTGTAGCTCTTTTTGCTCCGTGGACACGGGCAGCATGACATAGCCCATCTTGAAGCCGGGCAACTCGTCATTTTGCATCCCGCGTACTAGCGTCACCGAGATAAAGACATTGGGCGCATACTCGGGCTTGATGGGCAGTTCGAGGATCTCGCTGTTGCTGGCCAAGCGGATCAGGCGCTGTTCCAGGATGCTCCCCCGTTCGAGGGTTAGCAGGGCCAGCGTCTCACCCTGATACGGCGAGGGCACCAAGATCTTGGCCGTGTCGCCGGGGCGGTAAGCTTTCTGGTCGGCTACCAAGGTGATGCGGTCATCGTTGCGCTGCCCCCAATGGACAAACGCTCTATCGCTCACCCACAGGAAAAGGGCGCTGCGCACCTCGTTGCCGAATTCGTCCTGGCCGTAAGCGACCACCTTATAGGTGCCGCCCTCCGGGGGGACAAAGGAGGCCGTCGCCTGGCCTTGGGCATCGGTGGTTACTGTTTTAGTCACCAAGGGCGTATCGCGCACTTGGGTCGTCCAATAAAAGTTGCCGTCGTCCGCCTGCTCGCGGACGCTGAACCATTCATGGCGATAGAAGACGGTCTCGAGCGTCTGCTGCGTGCGCGTGATGCCCCGCGTATCCACGGTGATGGCCTGCACCGGCATCTCTTGGCCGACCGTGCCAACGTAACGCAGGGCGGCCAGCCCGATATAAAAATTCCCCTTGTGCACAATGGCGCCGCTGCGCGCGCTTACCTCCTGGTTGTTGAGGTCGACCACGGACACTTCTACGGTGTACCGTCGGCTCAGCTTGTGCTCGCTGATATCGGCGGGCAAGCTGAAGCGGAAACGCCCCTCGGCATCCGTCTTGCCTCGCCCTTCGGCCACCAAGCCGCCGAAGGGCGAGAGGCGTGGTTGGAAGCCATCCTCCTCCGGCTCGGTGAAGGAGTAATAACCCTTTCCCTGCCAGCGGTCGAAATAGTAGGGCTCGCTCAACACACGCCAGAACACTTGAGCCTCGGCCACCGGGCCGCCGAAAAAGTAGCCGGCCTCGGCTATCGCCTTGATCGTCGAGCCGTTGATATAATCGTTCTTGTCCAGCGTCACCGACACCTGGAACTCGGGCCGGCGATATTCGGCCACTTGGAAATCGGTGCCAAAGAACTGTTCTCCCAACCGCCCCTGGAGTTGATAAAAGCCCAGCGGCGCGCTCTCGGCGAGCTGGATTTCGCCGTCGATGGTGCCCATATCACTGATGCGCAGGGTCTGCTTCCAGAACTCGCGTCCTTGGTTATCGCGGGCGGTGATTTCCACAGGTGTGTTGGCCGATGGAAGTGCGTATTGAGCATCTTGATCGCGGCGCACAATCCCCTTGAAATACACCTTTTGCCCCGGACGGTAGATACGTCGATCGGTGTAGAAATAGGCCCGATATTCCTGTCGCATCGG
>JACIWY010000393.1 GCA_014360745.1 Chloroflexota bacterium | reverse complement strand
CGGCGACGAGCGCGTCGACCTGCGCGACGTGGCCATCCTGAGCGCCAACTACGGCCGTTTTGGCCCCGCCGTGCACGAGGTCGAGCCGGGCGAATATCCCCCGCCCATCCGCGACGCGACATTGCGCCTGAGCTGCGCCTCGTCAGACGCGCGTGTGGGCGATTTGATCGCCTGCCGCCTCTCGCTCGACACCGGGCAGAACCAGGTCAAGGGCATCGATACCATCGTGACGCTGGCAAGCGGCCTGAGCCTGGATAGCGCCTCCATCCTGGCGCCGTTGGGGCGAGAGCTGCCGCTTACCGATTTAGAAGGAGCTGCCGGTCGTCTGCGCTACGCCGCCGCCGACCTGATGCAGCCCTTATCCGGCACGGTGCCGTTGCTCGAGCTGGTCTTTCGCGTCACCGGGGCCGGCCCCGAGGGGCGGATCGCCCTCTCGCCCGACCCCGCCAGCCGCGTGCTGGCCGCCGAAGGCAGCGACGTGCTGGAACGGGTCGAAGGGGTCACGGTGCGGGTACGCCCCTCGGGCGAGGTCTTTTTGCCCATGATCTGGCGCGCTGCCCCACGCCAGGCCCTCTCTTCCGCCGAGAGCTATGACGGCGCTGTCGCCCTGCCCATCGTCGGCGCGGCATCGCTGCCTGCGGGGAACCCGCCCATCGAGGCCAGGGACGTGCGCGTCCGCGGCGGATATGCCTACCTCACCCTCGCCGTCTATTATCAAGGGGATTTCGTCTATATTTACGACCTCGCCGACCCTGGAAACCCGCGCCGCGCCGCGTCGGTCGGTGGGCAATCTTGGGAAGCGGACGAAATCTGGCTGGACGACAACCGGGCCTATGTAGCCAACAAGGCCTGGGGCGCCTGGGTGTTGGACGTGTCCACGCCGCCCCTGGGCTCGCCGCCGGTGTTGGGCACCTTTATTTGGAACCAGGGTGTCCGGCCTATTGTCAAGGGGATACACGCCGTGGGTGATCGCCTTTACCTGGCCGACGAAGAGTACGGCCTCCAGGTGGTGGACGTGAGCACTCCTGCGGCGCCTCGCCTTTTGGGGAGCTATGATCAGGGCACCTTCGGCGAAGGCGTCTGGGTGGCGGACGGCATCGCCTATGTGGCTGCAGGCCGCCCCGGCGTGCGCATCGTCGACGTCTGCGACCCCGCCCGCCCGCGCGCGTTGCAGGCCTATCCGGTGCCCGTCACCGGGCGCAGCGTCGATGTGCAGGTTGAGGCGGAACGCCTCTATGTGGCCGCCGAGGATGGTGGCGTCACGGCATACGACGTGTCTCGGCCCGAGGCGCCCCTTTACCTTGGCGAATTTGACACCTTTAAAGCGCAGAAGCTCGATATCGTGAACGGCATCGTCTATCTCGCCGATGACTTGGCCGGGCTGAAGGTCATCGATGCGACGGAGCCTAGGACGATGCGCCTTATCGCCTGGTGCGATACCCCCGGCCGAGCTTATGGGGTCAGCGTCGCCGATGGCTATGCTTATGTGGCCGACGGGGTAGCGGGCCTGCAGGTCGTCGATCTGCACTTGTTGACGCCCACGCCCACCCCTACGGCTACGCCCACCGTCACGCCCACGATGACGCCGACGCACTCCCCGACCACCACGCCGACGCCTACCCGTACGCCGCTGCCGACCGTGCCGCCGGCGTCCCTCTCATTACCCTTGGTGCGCGGCTAACATGATCCCACACCCTCGAAGCAAGCTGCTGACCTTACTGATCCTGATCGGCCTGTTGAGCTGGCCTATCGCCGAGAGCGCGGCTCGGCCGACCGCCGCCGACGCCGGCCAGGAGGAATGGCTCTATCTCCGTTACCTCATCGATCGCAGCGCCGTCCCCGAGTGGGTGACCTTTCGCGAGCTGACGTTGCGCATCGAGGTAGGGGATGCCGAGCGAGTATGGGCTTGGGCCGATGGGGCGCTCTTGCCCGTCCGTCACGATCGGGCCACGGGCACCCTCCTGGTAACCACCTCGGCGGAGGAATTGGTGATCGCCCTGCAAGGGCAAGGGCTTGTGGAGGAAGAGGTCGGTTGGTGGTCCGTCGCCACCTTGCGAGATGACAAGCTTTGGGCCTACAGCCTGACCTTTGACGACGGCGAGTATTCGGTCTATACCCACGCCTGGCCCGAGCTGGCGCGGTTCGGTTACACCGCCGGCGTCGCCGTCATCGGGCGTTGGCTCGACAGCCCCGACGCCGTCGCCTCCGGGTATTGCGGCGTGGAGGAAATCGAACAGCTGTTAGCCGCCGGGTGGAGCGTCTTTAATCACAGTTACAACCACTATGATGGGCTGGGCAACATCTCTTTGCAGGAAGCGCAGCTCTGCCAGGAGGCCATCTACAACCGGCTGGGCGGTTATCGGGCCACCGTTTTTACCGTGCCCTACACCAACCGGGGTTGGCAGCCGATCATCGACACCTACGGCCAGAGCCTCGGTTTGCAGCTCATGCAACTCTACGCCGACAACGGTGAGCGCATCGCCGTGGTCGATGGCCCCTTTCCCGTGACCGACCGCCCCTACCACTTGGGGCGCCGCGACATCAAGCTCTGGGTCGAGGGCGAATATAATATCTTTGACCAGGCCCATGGCCGAGCCAGCGGCCCATCCCCGCAACATGTATGGGTCAGCTTGCACGGCCATAATGTGAACTATGAAGAAGATTGGTGCGCCGTGGCCGAATCCAGCGCCTATCTTTATCGCACCTATGGCGCCGGCGGCAGCGATGAGGTCTGGGTAGCGCCGGTGGACCAGGTCTATCAATACTTGGTGACGCGCACCTACGCCGTCGTGCAGCGCATGAGCGAACCTTCCCGCGACCCTGGGCCCACGGCCGTTCCGCCGCATACGATCCGCTATCGCGCCGGAGATGGCGCCAGCACCTGGCTGGATACCTATATCCAAGAATGGTTCCCGACGGGCAACTTTTCCCGCGCTCATTCCCTGTTAGCCCGCAGCGGCGTGGGAGGGAGGGCCAGTCCTCTTTGGCGGATCGATTTCATGCCGCCCGACGGCGAGGCGACGGTTTTGCAGGCCAGGTTCAGCGTCTATGTCAGCGGGCACACCAATCCCGCCGCTGTGGATTTGGCCGTCTATCCCCTGCTGCGGCCCTGGGACGCCGCCACCGTGACCTGGCAACGGCCCACAAGCGCCGAATTTTGGGGGCTGCCGGGCGCGCGCTTGGCCGGCGTGGATCACGATGGGGAATGGGCTCAAGGGCGAGGACATATAGCCCACATTCGCGATTGCAGCACCCCGGAACGCTGGTATACCCTGGACATCACCGATATCGTGAGCCGCTGGGTCGAGCATCCGGAAGAGAACTATGGCTTTCTCCTCATCGGCGATGATCGCGTCTCCACCGGCGTATCTATCATCAGCGCAGATCATCCTGACCGGGAGAAACGCCCGTTACTAGAGATCATCTACAGTTGGCCGACGCCCCCAGCCACGGTGACACCCACGGCGACGGCCTCGCCGACACCGACGACGACGGCTACCGCCACACCCACCCGGACCTCCACGCCGCTGCCCACGGTGCCCACGCCGACGCGGTTGGGGCTCGATCAATATCTGCCGTTGTTGCTCGTCGGAAGATCGTAAAATCGGACGCTCCAGGCATACTATGGGCGAGATTTAGGAGGTTGGCTATGCGTATATACAGGCTTTATAGGGTAATGATAGGTGTTTTGGTTCTATTCGTCGTTTCTATGCAAGGAGGTCTTGGCCCGCTCACGGCG
>JACIWY010000392.1 GCA_014360745.1 Chloroflexota bacterium | reverse complement strand
GGTGCACCACGACAGCGATGGCGTCACGCGCGACGGTGTATTCGATCGGGTCAAAGCCATTCGCCCGTGCCGCCTGAATCTCTTCCGGCTTCATAGCCCGCGAGGCATTGGCGATATCCACCGTGCCGTTGATCATCGCCGCAATACCCGTGCCCGACCCCCCGCCGGTCACCGAAATGCGCACCTCCGGGTGTATCTGCATATATGCCTCGGCCCAGGCCAACGCCAGGTTCACCAAGGTGTCGGAGCCCTTGTTCTCGATCGTCTCCGCAAGATCGGCGGGTGGCTGCTCGGCCAAAACGTCCCCCGTCGTCCTACAAGCCGCAAGAGGAATAATAAAAGCAGATAATAGCGCTATAGCGAAAACAAAGTAGCATATCCTATACAAAACAAGATCCGGAGGCAGCCTGAAACCGACGACAGATTCTGGGTATTTCATCATGACACATCCGTGTGGGCTCGCCGAAACAAGGCTCACCCCACTGTAACACGGCTTGAGGGATTGTGTCAAAGTGGCCCACACGCTCGATGCAACGTTCAACGCGAACCCTCAGGCTCCAAAGCATACGTCTCGAACAGCCTGGGTTCCGTTTCGCCCTCGATACGAGCTACCACCTCGACATAGGGAGAGAGCAACGAAGTGCTCAACTTGCGCCGCAGCAATTCATCGATCTGAAAGATGCCCGCCGAGTTGTTGAGTCGGATCGAGATGCGCACCGGCCTCTTTTCCCCCGGCTCGATGTTCACCGCCTCCACCGCCAGGGCCGAGACGGAATGGATATTGATCTTGCCGGCCTCAAAAGGGATGCGCGAACGCCCCTGGCTCATGTCCAAAGCGTCGGCCACCTTGACCACGCCGGCCTCGATGGTAAAGGCGCGCACGTCGGCCTGATGGGCGATGACCGCGTGCAACACTTCACTGACGACCGTGGTCAAGATGGGTTCTTCATAAATGCTGGCCAACAATTGGCGTGCCTTGGGATAGCCCAGGATCAGGCTGAACTGTTCATGATCTTCGCGATGCACGGCCATGCCGATATCATGCAGACAAGCGGCCAACACCACGATCACCTCGGCGTCATCGATGCCCAGGCCGTGGTTGATGACCACGCTCGGCTCGATGCCGCCGCTGACCAACAAGCGCAGGATGCGCAACGCCGCATTGGCCACAATGCGGATATGCACCTCACCATGGTCGTTCATGCCCGAGCGATCCACGGCGTTGATGTTGGCACACTTGTAAAGCTGGATCAACTCGGCATCGGCCGAGATGCGCTCCATGAGCGCCTGCAACTTACCATTATGTCGGGCGGGCAACTGCCAAATCATTCAAGAGCCTCCAAATACTCGAGTATGCGCCCGCGAATGGCGTCCCGAACGGCGCGGAATGCCTCGCGTCGCTCCTCCGGCGCGCCCGTCACCGCCGCCGGATCGGCAAAGGGGATATGTACGACCCTACCCTTGCCCAGCCACAGGGGACAATCCTCGGCCGCATTATCGCATACGGTGATGACCACGTCCATTGGGGCATCGCGAAACTCATCGACCGATTTGCTGCGCTGCGCCGAGATGTCGATACCTAGCTCGCGCATCACCTCGATGGCCAGCGGATGCACATACCCCGCGGGCCTCGTGCCGGCCGAATGAGCCTGCCATCTGTCGCCGAGAAAGCGGTTGACGAGCCCCTCGGCCATCTGGCTGCGCGCCGAGTTGCCGGTGCAGAGGATGAGCACTTGCTTTCTGGCCATTAGCCGAACCTCCCGGTAATATAGTCCTCGGTGAGCTTTTCTCGCGGCGCAGTGAAAATCTGCTGGGTAGGGCCATATTCGATGAGCACGCCGGCCCGCTCGCTCTCGTCCAAGGAAAAGAAGGCGGTATAATCCGAGACGCGGGCCGCCTGTTGCATATTGTGCGTGACCACGACGATGGTATATTTTTGTGTCAATTCGCGCATCAGGTCTTCAATGCGCAACGTAGCGATCGGATCCAAAGCCGAGGCAGGCTCATCCATGAGGATGATATCCGGCTTGACAGCAATGGCGCGCGCGATGCAAAGGCGTTGCTGTTGTCCGCCCGAGAGCGACAGGCCACTCTGTTCCAGCTTGTCTTTGACCTCGTCCCATAGCGCCGCCTGACGCAGCGATTCTTCGACCAGCTCATCCATATCCCCCCGATAGCCGTTGATCCGCGCGCCCCAGGCCACGTTCTCATAAATGCTCTTGGGGAAAGGGTTCGGCTTCTGAAAGACCATACCGATGCGACGGCGCACCTCGACAGGATCCACATCGGGATCATAGATGTTCAGGCCATCGAACAGCACCTCCCCCTCTGTGCGGGCGGTGAGCACCAACTCGTTCATGCGGTTAAAAGCGCGCAACATGGTGCTCTTGCCACAACCGGAAGGGCCAATGATGGCCGTGATCTTTTGGCGAACAATCCGCAGATCGACATCCTTGATGGCCAAGAAATCGCCGTAATAGACGCGCAGCTTGCGCGCCTCTATGGCCCATGCCCCGTTGTCGGTAATCCGCGTTGCTCTATCCATTTTATTATACCCTCCTCCGGCCGAAACGGTTGCGCAGCCAGATCGCCGTGGCATTCATCGAGAGCAAGAGCACGAGCAACACAATGATGGCCGCCGCGGCAATGTTGCGAAACACGTCTTGGGGCCGGGAGGTCCACTGGTAGATCTGGATCGGCAGGGTCGTGAATTTGCTAAAAGGCCCCGCAGGATCGATGGTGATAAAGGTCGAAGCCCCCACGACGACTAAAGGGGCGGTCTCACCGATAGCTCGCGAGATGGCCAAGATGGTGCCCGTCAGGATGCCGGGCAAGGCTTCGGGCAACACATGAGCCCAGGTCGTTTGCCAGCGAGTGGCCCCCAGGGCAAGGCTCGCCTGACGCAGCGAATTCGGCACCGCTTTGATCGCCTCTTGGGCGTTGATGATGATCAGCGGCAAGATAAGCAGGCCCAGGGTCAGGCCGGCGGAAAGGATGGTGCGCCCATTTGCCGTCGTCGAATCCACCATCAGGCCCAAGGCCGCGCCACTGGTTATCTTTTCCAAGGCGCGCACAAAAATGGCCAGCCCCAACATGCCGTAAATGATCGAAGGCACGCCGGCCAGGTTGTTGATATTGGTCTGGATGATGCGCTGGATCAGGTTATCGGCCGCGTACTCTTGCAGGTAGATGGCCGCGCCGACGCCGATGGGGAAAGCCGCCAAAAAAGCGATCAGGATCGTCCACAAGGAACCCAGAATGGCTGTGCGCACACCGGCCCGCAGCGCATCGCTCGACTGAGGCGAGAGAATGAAACGCACGTCTAGCCAGCGCTCGAAGCGCAGCTCCGCCTTGGGATATTGGGTGGCCATCTGCGCCCGGATCTCCTCACGTCTCAGAAGCGAATCGAGCAGAGACCAAATCGCCACCACCTTGGGCTTGACCACCCGTTCGACCACCAGATTGTACACATCTTCGCGGGTGCGCTCGGCAAAGGGCAAATCATGCTCCAATCGCCGGAAAAGGCCCTTGGAGACATACTGTTCGAGGATGCGTACTAACTCTTCTTTGGGCAATTCTTCAAGGGGCACGCCGTTCACGGCCAGATCGGCCGGGTCCACCGTGTGCTCTATGGCCACCAAACCAAAGGCATTGTTCACGATCGTCACCAAGAGCACCGTCAGGGCCACGATGCCGATGAGTGTTGAAGCCAGGAACATAGTTTGCCAAAAACCGCCCCATCGATGC
>JACIWY010000391.1 GCA_014360745.1 Chloroflexota bacterium | reverse complement strand
TGCGGATGCGCCCCCCTTTAGGATGCCAGTAGACCAAGCCGGCGCCCGCCTCTTCGTGGGTGCTGAACAGGTCCAGCTCTTGGCCCAGGCGACGGTGATCGCGGCGCTCGATCTCGCGCAGGCGCTCAAGGTACTGTTGCAGTTGCTCACGGCTAGGCCAAATGGTGCCGTAGATACGTTGCAACATGGGGCGCTTCTCGTCGCCGCGCCAATAAGCGCCGGCGATGGAAAGCAGTTCAAACGCATCGGCTTGGAGCTGTCCCGTGTGTTCGATATGAGGCCCGCGGCAGAGATCGACAAAGTCGTCGTGTCGGTAGATGGTCAGCGTCTCTTCCTCGGGCATATCGCGGATCAGCTCTTGTTTATAGGGTTGGTGGGCAAAGATCGCCAGCGCCTCCTCGCGGCTGACCTCCTGCCGTTCAAAGCGATGGCGGGCCTTGATGCTCTCGCGCATCAAGCGTTTGATCGCCTCCAGGTCTTCCAGGGTCAAGGGGCGAGGCAGCTCAAAGTCGTAATAAAAACCGTCCTCGATGGCCGGCCCGATGCCCAGCTTGGCCTCTGGGAACAGCTTGAGCACCGCCTCGGCCATGACGTGCGAAGCAGAGTGCCGCAACGTTTCCAGATCTGCTGACATAATAGGATGCCTCCTTCCTCTCCTCGATTGGGGACAAGTTCATGGCAAACAAAAAAGCCTCTCGCCATGGGGCGAAAGGCTTTGGCCTCACGCGGTTCCACCCAAATTCGGCGCTCGCCGTTATGATGCGACGGAAGGGGCCGGGCCAAACCCGGTCCTTGGCGCCCTCCTTTGTGGCCGATAACGGGGCTTCCGCTGCTCCTTACTGCCGAGACATGGCAACCAATCTCGGGTTCTAGAGCGGGCTCGCAGGGGGTTTTCGCCGCCGCTTGAGCGAGAAAGGTCTCAGTCGATGCCTTCCACTCCCTGTCGCCTGGCCGGCGGGTACTCGTCCTGGTCGACGCCTTTTTCAATATAGTGTGTTGAAAATATATCACGGATCGGATAATACAACAAATAAAGCAAGATCGGCTTCTTTTGACGCAAGAGCGCTGCCGCGTTACTATCCGCACGATGACATTTGTCGGTGATTCGATGTATTCAAGACGTGCGCCCTTTTTCCCTTATGTGCTTGCAACCTGGCTATGGCTCGTCGTAGGAGCTTGCGTTGCCGGTTGCCAAAGTAGGGGGACGGCCACGGCCATCCCTACCGCACAAACGGGGCCGCCCGTAGCCGACCGGACCCTTTATGCTGAGGCAAGGCCAAGCGTCCCCGTGTTAACGGAGGACCTTGATCCTCCGCCCTTATCTCCTTCGCCCTCTTGTACGCCGACCGTTGCCTCGCCCACGGAGACGCCATCGCCGACGACGGTCATATCGTCCTCGTCGACGCCTTCGCCGGAGCCGACCGCCACCTTTGCGCCGGATCGCCAACGAGAGGCTGCCGAGCGCGCCTTTCTCGATGGCGAGTATGAGCGGAGCATCGAGCTGTGGCGCGGTTGGTTGGCGACGGCCCCGGCTGCGCAGCTTTGGTGGGGGCAGTTGAGTTTGGCGCGGGCCTATCTGGAAGCGGGGCAAGCGAGGGAGGCTCTTTCCATTCTGGAGGAATGGGCTGATCGACTCCCCGCCGAGGCCCGGGCGGATGCGTTGGCGCTCGGCGCGCGGGCTAACGAGGCCGCTTCGCGTTGGGCGGAGGCGATCGCGGCCTATACACGCTACCTGGAGGAGGAGCCCGCTGCCGCGCTCTTGATACGGCAGCGCATCGCCGCGGCGTATCGTGCCTTGGGCGATCTGCAGAACGCGGCAAAGACGTTGGAAGAGATCGATCTAGAAGCCTTGCCCGCAAGCGCCAGGGCGCAGACGCTGGAGGAGTTGGCTGTAGTGCGGCGCGAGCTCCAAGATTATGAAGGCGCTCTGGCCGCTTATGAGCGCATTTTGAGCTTTTCGCGCTATCGCAGCTATCAGGCGCTGATCCGCTATCGCCGGGGCGAGACGTTACGCGAGGCGGGGCGAGAGGACGAGGCGCGAGAGGTGTTTCAGCAGCTTGTGCGCGAATACAGCGACACCCCAACGGCGCATCTGGCCCTGCGCGCGCTGGAAGAACGCGGCGAGATCGAGCTAAGCGACCTGGAGCGGGGACGCATCCTCTACCATGGTCGCCAATACGCCGAGAGCGCCCAGGCTTTGGAGCGGCATATCCTGGCCCGGCCTGAAGAGGATGTGGCCGAGGCCCATTACTGGCTGGCTATGGCCCGTGTAAAGCAGGGCCGCTATGCGGCGGCTTTTGATGCCTTTGACGTGCTCATCCGCGAATATCCCGATCACCCACGAACGCCCGATGCCTGGCTGGCCAAGGCCGAGGCCGCCGAGGCCAACGGTGGCGATCCTTCGGGGCTTTATCATGAATTCTGGCTGCGCTATCCTCATCACCCACGGGCGCCGGAAGCGCTCTGGTTGGGCGGGGAGGCCTTGTTGCGCCAGAAGGAGTGGGCGCGGGCGGCTGAATTCTTTCACCGGTTACGCACTCGTTACCCGCAGGATGCAGGGGCGGCCGAGGCGCTTTTCCGAGAGGGATTGGCCATTTATGCGTTGGGAGATGGCGGAAGTGCCGGTGCCTTGTGGCGCACGGCGTTAGCCGAACAGGATGGCGCCGAACGGCAAGCTCGCCTGCTATTCTGGCTGGGCCTGGCGGAGCGGCGGGCGGGCCATGAGGCTCAGGCGCAAGCGTATTGGCGCGCTGCTGCTGAGCGTATGCCCTGGGGCTACTATGGGCTGCGTGCCCAGGACCTGGCCGCTGGTGTGGAGGTGCGCATGTCGCTCTCTCAAGATCTCTCAATGCCCGCTGGGGAGGAGCCATCGCTCGCCGATGATTGGGAGGCGTTAGAGCGCTGGGTGACCGGATGGCAGAAGGAGCCAAAGACGGCCACCGAGGCCGTGGGCGCGATCGGGCGGGATCGTCGTGTGGCGGCGGCGCTGGCCGTGTGGCGGCTGGGCTGGCATCGCGAGGCGCAAGAGATGCTACGTGCAGTGCGCGATGAAGCTCGTGATGACCCTATGGCGCTGCTCGCTTTGGCGCGCGTCGCTCAGGAGCGCGGCATTCAGCCGGTGGTCATTTCTTGCGCCGAAATGTTGTTGAGCAAAGGGCGCCAAGCCCGAGCTGCGGATCCGCCCGAGAGCCTACAACGGCTGGCTTATCCGATGGGCTATGTGCATCTTATCGCGTCGGAGGCGGCCCGTTATGCGATCGATCCGTTGCTCTTTTTGGCGCTGATCCGCCAGGAGAGCCGCTTTGATCCCCGTGCCGTCTCTTATGCCGGCGCCACCGGGCTAACCCAGGTCATGCCCGAGACCGGCAAGTGGATCGCCAGCCGCGTCGAGGTCGGCGATTATCGCCATGAGCTGCTCACCCGCCCGACGGTCAGCGTGCGTTTCGGCTTGTGGTTCTTGGGGTTTCTGCTCGATCGTTACGATCGCGACTGGATCGCCGCCCTGGTGGCCTACAACGCGGGGCCGGGCAATCTGGAACGTTGGGCCGATGGCCGCTCCATCGCCGATCACGACCTTTTCTTTGAGCTGATCCCGGTCAAACAGGCCCAGGATTATGTGCGCCATATCTATGAGCAGTATCGCCTGTATGAGCGGATCTACCGGCGTTCAAACGACCGGAGTGTCTGACAAGGGCGATGGACACGCCCTCGTGCACTCAGGTGACGGGCACGGCCCGCAGACGGGCTCAAG
>JACIWY010000390.1 GCA_014360745.1 Chloroflexota bacterium | reverse complement strand
CAAACCCGATCTGGCCGTGTTCTTTATCGGTGGGGGCGGGTACACCTTTCCCCGCTACTTGGAGGCCACCTTGCCCGAGAGCACGTTGGTCGTGGCCGAGATCGACCCGGGCGTGACGGAGGTGGCTCACGCCTTGTTGGGCCTGGCGCCGGATACGCGCATTCGCACCTTCAACATGGACGCCCGCAACGTGCTGGCTTGGGAGACGCTCCCTAACTCCTACGATGTGATCTTTGGGGATGCCTTTAACGATTATGCAGTGCCTTTTCACTTGACCACGCGAGAGTTCGATCTCCTTGTCGAGCGCGCTTTGCGCGACGACGGCCTTTATTTGGTAAACATCATCGACGGCGGGCCTCACGGCCATTTCTTCCGCGCCTATGTGCGCACCCTGAGGGCAGTCTTTGACCATGTGGTCGTCATCCCCTCTCGCGAGAACTGGCGCGATGCGGTGCGCACCACCTTCGTCCTTGCCGCTAGCCAGGCACCCATTGATCTGAGCGGGCTGCCCCCGGAATACCGGCCCATGCCCCAGGGGGCCTTGGATGAGTACCTAGCCTTGGAAAAACCGATCATCCTGACCGACCAGTACGTGCCTGTGGACAACCTGATGGCTCCGGTGGTAGAGGATTCGTTTTTCTCCTTCGAGCTGAGCCCCGAAATGGTGAGCCGCATCGTCCCCCGCGTCCTTGTAGTGGCGATCGGGGGCATCGCTCTCGCCCTATCGGGAATCGCCTGGCTGGTGTATCGGCGACTACGCCTCGGCAACCATCGCTAGCTGCCCCCTAAAATTCCTGGTGATTACCCATAAGTCAGGCACTCTCTTGGGAAGGGGAATCGGGCGGCAAAGGACAGGGTTGCGACGGTGATAAAGACGGCCGCGATACCCGCGAGCAAGAGATAGGGGCCATTTGCGTCCAGTTTGAGATGGAGTTTGCCGCCCAGATCGAGCAACCATTTCGCAGCAGGTTCGGGCCAGACATTGGCGATGTAGTAGACAAAGAGGGCGGCGATCAAGAGCAGGGCGAAAAGGCGGCGCATGCGCTCCAAGGTGTGGACCTGCATATCTTCCACCTCCAGACCCCGTTCCTGAGCGAAGCGATAGGTATGCTCGATGTGGGGACGGTGGCGCCATGCGTCGTAAGCTGTGCGTGCGCAGTGCGCGTCCAGGATAGGCCTGTTGGTGAGGAGGATGAGCTGACGCTTCCGACTGACATCATCTGCCACCAAAGCCCATAGAGGTCGTTCTGGCTCATCGGGCAGGCGCAGGGCGAACCAGCCGACATCCACCTCATCGTGGCGCACCCGGTGGGCGTGCGTGAAAGGCACTTCCCAACGGTCGCCATAGAGCACCGTGTCCGCCAGGTCGCCGAGTGATTCTGTTTCCCAGCGATCCAAGCGATCATTGTAGATCTCCACCAAGCGTTCACGATGCGCAACGCGGATGATGAAGTCGGCCTCCAGTTCGCTGGCCCAACGGAAGATTTTCTGGTCATCCAGCCCCGCATCCCCGAGGAAGCACAAGCGCCGATCAGGGAAGAGCCGACGGGTATGGAGCAACGCCCGGTGGATCTCATCGGTCTCGCTGATGAAGTCCTCTCCCCGGTAGGAGAACCGGTTGGCATAGGTGATCCCGGGTTCCGGCAGATTCACAATCGTGGCCGTAATGGAAGGATAGCCGGAGGTGAGTCGTTTCTGCCCTTGGGCTCCCGGCGGGGTGCTCTTCAGCACCGTGGACACCGCTTCCAGTTTCTCGGTGTAGACCTTCTCAAAGTTCACCGGGTCGACCGCTACCAGCAGATAGTCGCATGCGTAACGCGCCACGATCCCGCCCGTGATCTCATAGAGCGCCTCGAAGAGTGCGGTGATCGAAGCGGGTGTTCCACAGGAAGCGATAGAATCGTCGTGCCATGGGCCGCTCGCAGCGCTGTTGGCGCACCAAGCCCCTGGCCATGCGCGTTATCCGGGGCGAATGGCCTGCCAGGAGGCCCCGAATCGCCAAGACCGCCACCTTGCGCAGGCGCTTCTCTGCAAGCCGGGCCAGCAGAGGGCGCAAGAAGCGATACTGCGCCACAACCAGATCACGGAAAGGCATGTTGCCAACCGCCTCTATACCTGGTACTCTACACATGGCTCCACCTCCCAGGGCATTTGTTTCTTCCTCGAAACCTATCATGCACTGATTGGTGGAGCCTCTCAACTTGTGGGTAATCACCAGTTGAAAATCTCTTGAAATCTGAGACAAAATCGTGTATAATGTTTCTTTGTGCGCAAATGGGGGATGCGCCAGGTTGGGTTTCCTTTGACAAACCTTGCGTTTTGCAAGAAATCCCGCATTAGAGATGATATTTGCAGTCGGCGATGACTGCACTTGACATATCCATTCCCTTCTGGTATAATAAGGGTTGTAAAGATAGGGTGCCTTTCTTTTGCGGGAGGGTCGTTGTGATGCCGTAGGCGTCTTGCCTTTCGAGCACATCGCAACGGGGTCGGGTTTGTCTCGACGTGGAAGCCGCCGGTGGCCTCGCCTCGGCGGCTTGTTTTGCCAGCACGTAAGAGTTGCGCGTGCGAACGCGACAAAAGCATAGAACAGATGGATGTGATCTTATGGTGAGTGTAATGACAGGCGATATAAGTGCCAAGGAACAAAAGATTCGAGAGGTGCTTCTGGCCAAGGCCGAGGAGCAAGGGTTCCTCACCCTCGATGACCTCATGGAGGTCTTTCCCGAGGTGGAGGAAAACCTCGCCGAGCTCGAAGACCTCTTTATCTACCTCAGCGAAGAGGGCATCCAGGTCCTCTACGACGAGGCTAGTGAGGAAGAGGAGCCCGAGGAGGAAGAGACCGAGACCAAAGCGCGGCCTACCTCTACGGGCAGCCTCAGCGACATTGCCAGTGACGATACCATCAGTTTATATCTCAAAGAGATGGCCCGCGTCCCACTGCTCACGGCAGAGGAAGAGGTCGATCTGGCCAGGCGGTACGAGCAAGGGCGCAAAGCTCAGGAGCGCTTGAACCGCAATGGTAGGCTCTCCGAAGAGATGCGTGAGCGGTTGCTCGATATGGTGGCCGATGGCGAAGCCGCCCGCGATCATCTCATCAAGGCCAACACACGCTTAGTGGTGAGCATCGCCAAGCGCTATCTTGGGCAAGGTGTGCCTTTTTTGGATCTCATTCAAGAAGGCAATCTGGGCCTGATCAAGGCGGTGCAAAAGTTTGACTATCGTCGCGGGCACCGCTTTAGCACCTATGCCACTTGGTGGATCCGGCAAGCCATCACTCGTGCCTTGGCCGATCAAGGGCGGGTCATTCGCTTGCCCGTGCACTTGAGCGACCGCATCCGCAAAGTGTATCAGGTGGCTCAACAATTGGAGCAGGATTGGGGGCGTCAGCCAACTCCTGAAGAGATCGCCGAGGAGCTTTCCTTGCCACCGCAAAAGGTGCAATGGATGCTCCGCGTTTCACAGCGCCCCCTTTCGCTAGAAAAGCCGGTGGGCGAGGAGGAGGATAGCGAGCTGGGCAGCTTTATCCCCGACGAGGAGGCGCCCACGCCGTCCGACTCGGCTTATCAAGACCTGCTCGAGGAGAAGCTGAACGACATCCTCACCAGCCTGACGCCACGCGAAGCGCGCATTCTGCGTCTGCGTTTCGGCTTGATCGACGGCCGTAGCTATACGTTGGAAGAAGTGGGGCGCAAGTTCGGCCTGACGCGCGAGCGTATTCGCCAGATCGAACACGAGGCCCTCGACCGCTTGCGTCAC
>JACIWY010000039.1 GCA_014360745.1 Chloroflexota bacterium | reverse complement strand
ACGAATTCTGGAACCCATTCCCTCCAGATCGCCCCGTGCCGGCGTCAGCACCTCCTCCGGCGCCGGCAACTCTTTGGTGATGGGGTCTCTTTGGGAAAGTTGGGCCACCATCTCCCACGATTCGCCCCGATCTGACGAGCGAAACAACGACTTGCCCGCATCACCCTCAATAAGGTTTACATAGCGGCAATAAGCTAAAAGCCCTCCGTCATCGGCAAACCGTGGTGAGATGACCAACTTCTCGACGTTCAAATGGACAAGACCGGCCCAGCTCGGTTCCCAGGAATCCCCCCCATCGATCGAGCGCCAGACTCCCAGCCCTTGGGATCCTCCACTGCCCCCCTCATACCCTCCTAGCCAGCCCCCAAGGAAAAGCGTCCTGTCTTCGGCAAAGGCCGGCGACACCGCTAGGGTCAGATGATACCCATATCTGGAGTCCATCGCCGGCAGCCCATCTTCCAGGCGCTCCCAAGATTCGCCTCGATCGCGCGAGCGATAGAGCCCATCGTCGTCCACGGCGAACAGCATCCCATCTTGGGCGTAGGCAGGGGAAAGGCACAGCGCACGCACCGCTTGCCGCGGCTGTGAGGGGGCGGGGGTAGCGGCAGACAGCGGTTCCCCCCACTTGGGCGCCAGAAGGCGCACCGTCGAGCCTTCCAGAGCATAGAATAGATTTGCCTCTGCATCGTAGGTGTGCACACATTGCCACGGCACACTGCCCAAAGGCTCCCAGATCAAAGTATCCACAGCCAGCCACTCCGCTCCCCGCCGATCGAACAACACTCGGCCATCCGGCGAGAGCAAATCCGCCGACAGGCCATCGCGCCAGGCCAAAAGAGCGCCATCCTCGGCCCGGCGCACCGCCACATTGGCCTGGTAGAGATAGCGTGAAAAGAGCACGTTCTGAAACACGCGCCCATCTCTCGCCGGCCAAAACAACGTCTGGCCACCGCAGGTCTGCCAATAGGTTACCGTATTACTCACCGGTTCGAGTGTATCGAGGGCGAAAAAGCGCGGCGGGGGCAATACGCCGGGCCCCTTGCCGGCGGCGGTGATCGTCATATGCAGCGCCAGCAAATTCAGATCGGGAAGTACGCTGACCGAGGTTACCGCCGGCTGGCCGGTGCAGCCTTTACAAGTCTGCGCGTCGATGTCGGGCGTCAAGGAATGTTTGAATGCCAGCGACTCTGCATCAAACACATGCGCGCTGTATCCGCCCACGACGATCTCATCGCGCAATGGGTTATAGGCCGGCGGCCCACCCAATGGCACTTCTCCCACTCTTTCGCCACGGGCCAAATCCCACACTTGCACTGCACCCTGCTGCGGCGGATAGGTCCCCGAGCGCGAGCCTACCAAAGCTCTTGCCCGCCGCGTATCCAGAGCGATCTCTGTGCCACCGGTGATGACCCGGCTCACCTGCCAGCGTTCCAAATCCACCGCACTAACTCGCCAAGGGTCACTATCGGCCATGGCCGCCAGCAACCATTCCCCGGGTCGATAAAGGCTCAGCGGGCCTGCGCCGGCGCCTTCTAAACGTCGGATTACCTCCAGCTCCCCTTGCATCGCCCGAGTACCGTTTAGCTCATACACATCGCCGGCGCTACTGTTCACCCACAAGCGCCTTCCGCCTCGTTCGACGGTCACGTTAGCAAGTTGAACACCCAACGCTATCTGAGCTATCGGCTCTAGATCGACTGCCCGAAGTTGCGACAAACGATGCGTGCGCCAGCCCAATAGAAATAGCTCTTCTCTGCCCAAGGGTGCTGCCACTTTGGCATCCGCCCAACGCAAAGGGGCTTGCGACAGCGTCGAAACGGCCTGCCCCTGCCAATCGGCCATCCACAAGGTAAGCACAGGTGCGACAACGGAGCTATAGTCATATGCCTGAAGCACTATGCGCCCCGCTTCCCCATCCGCCCAGACCGGCTTCCAGCCTTGAGGCCACCCCTGAGGAGACAACTGTCCTTCTAAATTGCCGTCGGCGCTATAAATCAACAGCGAAGAGGCCGTTTGCCCTTCCCGTTCCAGGGCAACCTGGGCCAGGATATGGCCACGACCGACATCGAGCACCAGCTCAACGATGCGCCCTGCCGGCGTTTGCGCTTGCCATAGCGCCGTCAAATCCGAAGCTCGATAAGCGTATAACCCGGCCTCCAAAGATATATAGATACGGTCGCCTTGGGGATCCAACACAATATGGCGCTCGCCCGTCTCCAAAGGATAAGCCAAGCGGGCCACCTCGCGCAATGTTTCGCTATGGTGCACCAACAACGTCCGTTGCAAGGGCACATACAGTCGTTGCCTGGCCACGTCCACAGCTAATGGGTCCTCGGAGCGCAGATACTCTGTCTCCGCCGTTGCCAATATCCGCCCGGTATAAGCGTCGAGCGCCACCAGCCTCTGCCCCGCACCGACTTCTTGATACAGATAAACCCTGCCCCCGGCAACAGACAAAGGACCCGTGGCTTGGCCCTCCAACGGCCAGGTTTGGATCGCTCGCCGCGCCAGCAGATCGACTACGGTGATCCCCATCGGGCCATCAGCGACGTCCTCTATGTGCTGGCAAAGTACATAGGCCCTGTCCCCATCCGCAGCGACGGCCGATGGCCAGTAAGCATCGCCCTCCGCCAGCCCCAGATCGAGCTCCGCCACCACCTTGGGCATGCGGCCATCCGGGGTCGGAGTAGGCGAAGGAGGCGGGGTAAAAGGAGCGGTCGCCGTCTCTTGGCCGGGCGTGCCCGGCTCCGGCGGGAAAGGCGATTCGATCGATGTACAAGCACCTAATAAAGCGACAACCAGGGCCGCGATCCAAAAGCGCGTGCATTTATTCATGGAGCAGAATTTGTATAATCCCTTTTTGATATTTGCTACCTGTGGAATCTTGGCATACAATACAGCAAAAAATATCCGTATTATGAAATCCATTCCCATAAATATAGTATAGACCAATATGACACAACATGTCAAGACCCCTGGGCCTTTTTGTGCGTACATCGATTATCTCCCACCAGGTAAGGAGTTACTATGAAAATCACCACCGTCACTCCCTTCATCCTGCGCATGCCCCTGGGCCGAGAGCGCTTTTTCTCCTCGCAGAGCGCTTTTCCGGAGCGCAACAGCCTGCTGGTGCGCATCGAGACCGATACCGGGCTCATCGGTTGGGGAGAGGGGGGCCAGTGGGGGCCTCCCGAGCCGGTTGCCATGGCTATTGAGGCCGTCCTGGCGCCCAAGATCTTGGGCAAGGACCCTCGTCAACATGGGTGCCTCTGGGAGTTGCTCTACGCCGACACCCGCGATTTCGGCCAAAAGGGCACTTATATCGAGGCTATCAGCGCCATCGACATCGCTCTGTGGGACATCCACGGACAACATCTGGGCGTGCCTGTGCACGAACTGCTTGGCGGGGCCTTTCGCGATTCGATCCACGCCTACGCCACAGGATGTTATTATCGGGGAGAGGATGTGCTCGATGTTGAGACGGCCCTGCCCGCCCTGGCCGCCGAGGCCCGCTCCTACGTCGAGGCAGGGTTCGACCTGCTCAAGATGAAGGTGGGGCTGCTGCCCATCGCCCAAGATCTGCGCCGCGTCGCCGCCGTGCGCCAGGCTATTGGGCCCGATGTCGGCCTGCTGGTGGATGCCAACCACGCCTATCACCCGGCGACGGCAGTACGCATCGGGCATGGCCTGGAGGAACTGGGGGTGCTTTGGTTCGAAGAACCGGTGCCGCCGGAGGATCGCCGAGGCTATCGTCAGGTGCGCGAGAGCCTCAGTCTGGCCATCGCCGGTGGCGAGTGCGAATTTACACGTTACGGCTTTCGAGACCTTTTCCTGAGCGAATGCGTGGACATCGCCCAACCCGACATCGCCGCCGCGGGTGGCTTTTCTGAATGGCAAAAAATCTACGCTCTGGCCTCGAGTTTCAACATCCCAGTGATCCCTCACGTATGGGGCTCCGGCGTGGCCTTGGCCGCCGCGCTTCACGTCCTTGCGGCCACGCCCCCCTTCCCTTACACGGCCCACCCGGTCGCGCTGGAAAACGAGCCGGTGATCGAGTTCGATCGTAACCCCAACGCTTTGCGCGACGAACTGCTTCGCCGGCCGATCCAGTTGGCCGAAGGCCGGGTGCCCGTGCCCAAAGGGCCCGGCCTGGGCATCGAGATCGACGAAGAGGTTCTGGTGCGCTACTCCGTTGCATGACGACATGAGGTGCCGGGCACTTGGTCCCTCTGCAGGCCGTGCCCGGCACCCGACCGTAGACATCTCGCCATCAAGCGCTCAGGAGGGCACGCGCCCGCTTTAGCTGTTCCTCCACCGCGCCTCGCGCGGTGCCCCCGCGCACCCGGCGCGCTTCGACAGAAGCCTCGAAATCCAAGGCACGAAAGAGATCCTGCTCAAAGGTGGGGGAAAGGCGGCGATATTCCTCCAGCGGCAGCTCGCGCAACCCGACGCCCCGTTCTTCGCTCAGTAATACCGCTTTGCCGACGATCTCATGGGCCTGGCGAAAGGGCACCCCTTTGCGCACCAAATAGTCGGCCAAATCGGTGGCCAATAGGGCATCGTCCAGAGCGGCAGCCATCGCCTCGGCTTTTACCTCTAGTGTGTCCACCACCCCTGCCGCAATGGGCAACAGCATGGCCAGGGTGTCCAACGTGTCGAAAAGGGGCTCCTTGTCCTCCTGCAAGTCCTTATCGTACGTCGAGGGAATGCCCTTGAGCAGCACTAACAGGCGGGTGAGGTTGCCCACGAGCCTCCCGGCCTTGCCGCGGGTTAGCTCCATGCTGTCGGGGTTGCGCTTTTGCGGCATGATGCTCGATCCGGTGGTATAGCGATCGGCCAGCCGCAGAAAGCCAAACTCGGCGCTGGACCAGATAATCAGATCCTCGGCTAAGCGGCTCAAATGCAACCCCACCAAGGCGCCCCAGCTCAGCGTCTCTACGATCATGTCGCGATCGCTGACGGCGTCCATGCTGTTTTCGCAGACGCCGCGAAAGCCCAGTTCTACCGCCAAAGCCTCTCGATCAATGTCGTAGGCGCTGCCGGCCAACGCCGCCGAGCCCAATGGGCATAGGGCAACGCGTTCCAACAAGTCGTCCAGGCGTTGCACATCGCGCTGCAACATCCAAAAGAAGGAAAGCAACCAATGGCTGAAGCGCACCGGCTGTGCGGGTTGCAAGTGGGTATAGCCCGGCATAAGCACATCCAGATGCGCCTCGGCTTTGGAGACAAGAACGCCCTGCAGCCCGCGCAACGCCCCACGCAGGCCGGCCAGCTCTTCCATGAGGTAAAGGCGCACATCGGTGGCCACCTGATCGTTGCGGCTGCGCCCGGTGTGCAGCTTGCCGGCCACCGGTCCCACCAATTCGCCCAACCGCCGCTCCACCGCCGTATGGATATCTTCATCCCCGACGACGAACGAAAACGTCCCCGCCGCGAATTCGTCGTCGATCCGCCGCAGCCCCGTGAGGAGCGCATCTCGCTCCTCCTCGCTCAGCACGCCGGCCCGTTGCAAGGCCCTGGCCCAGGCCATGCTGCCACGGACATCGGCCCGAGCCAAACGCCGATCAAAAGAGAGCGAGGCATTAAAGGCCCACATCAGCTCATCGGTAACCGCCGACGCCCCCTTGGCAGTATACCGGCCACCCCATAGCACACCCATCATAAGCCCCCCTCGGCATGATCAAAAAAGAGAGGTCCGATGGGGACCCCTCCTGTGGATCGAGTTGCTCCTAGTCTTTGAGCAGAGCGCGCACCTTCATCGACAACCCATAAAGGTTGATGAAACCCTCCGCGTCGGACTGGTCATAGACGGTGTCCTCGCCGAACGTGGCATAGTCTTGGCGATAGAGGCTATTGGGCGACTTGCGCCCTACGACGGTGCAGTTGCCTTTATAAAGCTTGACCCGCACCGTGCCGGTTACCGGCTCTTCCAAGACGTTCACCAGGGCGTCCAACGCTTCGCGCAATGGGGTGAACCAGCGCCCGTAATAGACCAACTCGGCATATTTGAGCGCGATCTGATCCTTATAGTGCATCGTTTCCCCATCGAGCACCAACGTCTCCAGCGCCTGTTGAGCCACATGCAAAATGGTGCCGCCAGGAGTCTCATACACGCCACGCGATTTGATGCCCACCAGGCGGTTCTCGACCATATCCACCCGGCCGACGCCATGGCGTGCGCCGACCTCGTTAAGCGCCATCACCAGCTCTACCGGCCCCAAAGCCTTGTCGTTCACCGCCACAGGCAAACCGTGCTCGAAGGAAACCTCTACATATTCCGGCTTATCCGGCGCTTTTTCCGGCGATACGGTGAGGACGTACATCTCCTCCCTCGGCTCCTGCCAAGGGTCCTCCAAGTCGCCGCCCTCGTGGCTGATATGCCAGAGGTTGCGGTCGCGGCTATAGATAGAGCGTTTGCTCTGTGTGACGGGGATATTGTGCGCCGCGGCATATTCCAAGGCATCCTCACGAGAGCGGATCTCCCACTCTCGCCAGGGAGCGATCACCTTGAGTCGCGGATCCAATGCTTTGAAGGTCAGCTCAAAACGCACCTGATCGTTGCCCTTGCCCGTACACCCATGGGCTACGGCATCGGCCCCCTCAAGATGGGCGATGTCCACCATGCGCTTGGCGATGACCGGTCGGGCGAAAGAGGTGCCCAACAGGTACTGTCGCTCATAGACCGCCCCCGCCTTGAGCGTGGGGAAGATGAAATCGCGCACAAACTCCTCGCGCAGGTCTTCGATATAGATTTTGCTGGCGCCGCTGGCCAGGGCCTTGGCCTCCAGCCCCTCCAATTCCTCCCCTTGACCCAGATTGGCCGTCATACAAATCACTTCGCAGCCATAGTTCTCCTTGAGCCAGGGCACGATCACCGAGGTATCCAACCCCCCGGAATAGGCCAATACGCACTTTTTGACATTCCCCTTGCTCATGATCTTCCTCCTTGTCCAAACGGGGTAAGCTCCACAATCATGGCGATTTCATCGCAATTCGGAAACTTGGGGCAATCTAGGCAATCTCCCCAGATCTTATGGGGCAAGGAATCGCGGGGCACAACCTGAAAGCCCAGCTTTTGAAAAAAAGCTTGCTGATAGGTCAGGGCAAATACCCGCGGCAAGCCCAGACGCCGTGCTTCTTCGAGCAAGGCGCTTACCAAGCGGCTACCGACGCCACGTCGCCCCCATTCCGAGCTTACCGCCAACGAGCGAATCTCGCCGATGTCGCCCCAAACCACGTGCAACGCTCCACAGGCCACAACTTTGCCCTCATGGACGGCCACCATGAAATCGCGAATGTTTTGATACAAACTGTGTTGTGAGCGAGGCAACATCTGGCCCGTGGCCGCAAAGGCGTTGATGATCTCGGCCATGGCAGGCACATCGCGGACGACGGCCGGACGGATAATCGGCTCCGTCGTCCGGGTTGTTTCGGGCTCACTTTGGGAAGCAGGTTCTGAAAGTTCAGTCTTGAACACGGGAAAAGGCCTCATCGATAATTTCCATCGCCTTGTCCACGTCCGGCCGATCCACAATAAGGGGCGGCAACAGGCGCAACACTTGCGGGCCGGCCTTGAGCGTTAGCAATCCCCGCTCGCAGCAAGCATCCACCACGGGGCCCACATCGCTCAAAGAGGTCTCCAAGCCCCAGATCGCTCCGCGCCCGCGCACTTCGGTGATGACCTCATGCTTTCCCTGCAAATCGAGCAGCCCCTCTTGAATATAGGAGCCGATCATGCGCACATGCTCCAAAAAAGCAGGGTTCGAGATCTTGCGAAAGACGACCTGGGCTGCCGCGCAAATGACGGGGTTGGCGGCAAAAGTACCGGCATGGTCGCCGGGTTCGATGGTATCTGCAACAGCTTGGGTGACCAGGGTGGCCCCGATGGGCAGGCCGCCGCCCAAGGGCTTGGCCAGGGTCATGATGTCGGGCGTCACGCCATACTGTTCATGGGCCCAGAGGGTGCCGGTGCGGCCCAGGCCACACTGCACTTCGTCAAAGATGAGCAACACGTCGTGTTTGGTGCACAGCGCGCGCAAACCTTTGAGAAAAGCCGGCTCGGCCGCATAGACGCCCCCCTCTCCCTGCAACGGTTCGACGATGATGGCACAGGTATTCTCATCGATCAGCGCCTCGACCGAGGACAGATTGTTATATATAGCCAATTTGGCGCCCGGCATGAGCGGCCGGAAGGGGTCTTGATAGTGGGGGCGCGGCGTGAGCGCCAACGATCCCATCGTGCGCCCATGAAAAGCGCCGGTAAAAGAGATGAAATCGACCTTGTCCGCGCCGTGGCGCGTCTTGGCCCACTTGCGGGCGAATTTGATCGCCGCCTCCACCGACTCGGTGCCCGAATTGCTAAAATAGACCTTGTCGGCGAAAGAGGCCTCCACCAGCATCTTGGCCAGTTGTGCCTGTGGAATGGTGTAGTACAAATTCGAGACGTGCACGAGGCGCGCCGCTTGCTCGTTGATGGCCCGCAATACATCGGGGTCGCCGTAGCCCAAAGCGTTTACGGCGATGCCGCTGACAAAGTCCAGATAAGCTTTGCCCTCGGTGTCATACACATACATCCCTTCGCCGCGCTCCAACACAAGAGGCGCACGCCCATAGGTGTGCAGCACGTACCGTTCGTCCAGCTCTTTGATCTCCTGCGTGTTCATCTTCCTCCCCTTTGCGAACTTGAAACCCGGGTCCCGGTATCTCGGCTCAGGCCGGCCAGGTTCGTGATGCGTACACTGCCCACACCCTGAGCGATAGCCTCCAGGGCGGAGCGCACTTTGGGGATCATCCCGCCGGTGATGACCCCTGCTTCGATGAGTTGTTGAGCCTCGTCGGCCCTCAACCTCGGCAAGACGGCATTGTCGCGCAAGACGCCGGGCACGTCCGTCAAAAAGATCATCTCCCGCACCTGCAGCGCCCTGGCCAGGGCCAATGCAGCATGGTCGGCGTTCACGTTAAAGGGGCGCCCGTCCATACCCAATGAGATAGGAGAGATGATCGGCGTAAAACCATGCTCCAATAGGCTCAACAGACATTCGGGCTCCACCCGCGTGATCTCTCCCACGCGCCCCAGATCACCCTTGGGATGGACCAAGCATTCGGCACGCAACAAGCCCGCGTCTACCCCGCTTAAACCGATGGCGCGCACGCCACGGGCCACCAATCGGGCGGTCAGCCGCTTGTTCACCGCGCCCGAGAGCACCATCTCGGCCACCCGCATCGATTCCTCATCGGTGACGCGCAAACCGTCCACAAACTTGGGTTCCAGATTGAGCCGGCGTTGCAACTCGGCGATGTCGGCACCGCCGCCGTGCACCACAATCAACGGCCCCTGGCCGATGACGTGCACCAGCGCATCCACCAACTCGTCGAGCAGCGACCCCTCGCGCAGCTCTGCCCCGCCGATTTTCAGCAGTCGGTATTCAGACATTGCATGTCTCCCTCCGAGTCCGTGCCCAAGGGATCTGCTCTTTTCCCTTGGTTTTCGGCGCTACCCCACCAATCCCAGCGTTTCGTCCAGGCCAAAGACGACGTTCATATCCTGAACGGCCTGGCCCGAGGCCCCTTTAACCAGGTTATCGAGGGTGCTGACCAGGATGAACTCACCCGGCGCCCCTGCCGGAGCCGCCGAGAGTGCACACAGGTTGGTATTAACCACATGGGCTAACGTAGCCAACCGCCCGGCGTCCAGCACCTGAACAAAAGGCTCGTCGGCAAAGGCCTGGCGCCAAAGACCTATCACATCATCGAGGGTGCGGGCAGGATCAAGCTCGACATAGATCGTCGAGAGAATACCGCGTGTCACGGGCAATAGATGGGGGGTGAAGATCACCCGCGGCTGAGACATCCCCGCCACAGCCAGTTCCTGCTCCATTTCGGGCACGTGACGATGGGTATGGCCAACTCTATAGGCCGACAGGTTGTCATGAACCGTGCAAAAGTGCGTCTCGGGAGTGGGCTTGGCGCCGGCGCCCGACACCCCCGACTTGGCATCGACGATAACCCGTGTACTACGCATCCACCCCGCCTTGGCCAATGGCACCAGAGGCAACAACATACAGGTGGGGTAACAGCCCGGCACAGCCACCAAGCGTGTGCGCGTCAGGGCCTGGCGATAAAACTCGGTCAGGCCATAGACAGCCCCGCCCAAAAGATGGGGGGCCCCATGGGCATTATAATGTTTTTCATAGACGACCAGATCGCGTAGGCGAAAATCGGCCGATAAATCTATGCACTTGGCCCCAGCTTCAAGAACGCGTTGGGCAATTGGCGCTGACGCGCCATGGGGCGTGCACAAAAAGACCACATCCGCATCGGCCAAAGGCGCTTCATCAGGATCCACCAGAACCATCTCGTAGGTGCAGGGATGAACGTCGCAATAGCGCTGGCCGGCATAGCTCGAGGAGGCCAGGAAGATCAGTTCTACCTCCGGATGGCGGGACAGAATTTTAACCAATTCGAAACCGGCGTACCCCGTAGCCCCAATGATACCTGCTTTGATCATGTTGGCTGACTCCACAAAATATGTTGCCCGTAGAGCACCCAAAATACGAAAAAACCAGCTCTCCGTCTGGAGAGCTGGTGGCTCGAACACACTCGATTCAAGCCCAGGCAAGACTATCCAGACCGCTGGTCCGGCTATCGCCTCGGGCTCCTCCTCACGGGTCGCAAACAGAACGGCTGCACCATTAGCATGCCCCTATTGCTTGAGGTATTTTTAGTGTATACCAAAGGGAACGAGTTGTCAAGGTTTTCAAAAGCCTTTTGGGACACGGGCCCCTCAGTCAGCACAGCGCCTTGCCAACAAGGGCCAAGCCGGTTTACTATATGCCCATCTTGGTCCTGTCGGCGCAGGCGCAAAATACACACGCCAAAGCCTCCTATATCATCTACCCTGGGGAGCGACATGCACCCTTTCACATCTGCTTGGCCCCGACACTTATTTGCCCGCAGCCAGATTTTGTTTTTCTGTGCTTTGCTGTTCCATTTCTCGTTATTAGCGTCATTAAGAAACGGATTGTGGGATGCTTGGACCTTTGATAGCACGGCCACGCAAGGACGCAAAGGTTGGGATTTCTTTGCTCTATACCAAGCTGGCCACAACCTCCTGACCGGTGTCAGCATCTATGAAAGTGCGGATCACCTCCTCGACGTCATAGTGCCCCAACGCACGCCTTATCGTTACTTGCCTTTCCCTGCTTGCACACTGGGCCTGGCCCTACAAATCATTCCTCCTCTCTGGGCCTATGGGATATGGCTCTTAGTGCTCGAAGGGATTTTGTTGCGCTGCACGATAACGGCTTGGCGTCTGGGCGGTGCAAAGCGCGGGGTATACCTAGCCAGCCTATGGTTGCTTTTCAGCCCGTACTATCTCGAATTGTACATGGGGCAGTTCTCCCTTCCTCAAGCGGCCCTGATCCTGCTCATCTTGTTGGCCGAGACGAACTCGGCCAAAGGCATACTATCCCGCTCTCTCGATGTTGGCTGGGCGGCCAGCCTGCTATGGAAACAAAACACGGGCTTGTATACCCCGCTCTTTTTGCGCCATCGCCGCTGGCGAACGCTTCTCATCGGCATAGGGTCTGTTTTCATAACTTCGATGCCCTATTTCATTCGAGACCCCGATGGCCTGGTTCGCTTTGCAGCCAATTTAATCAGCGAGCCACCCTCTCATCAACTCGGTAATCTGGGAATGCGTCAGCTCATTTTCAGTTTGAGCACAGCGCTCATCCCGGACACTCGCTGGCCCGGCCACCAAACGCTACAAAATCTCTGGGTCGCGATCATCCTAGCCTTGTGTCTGTACGCCACCTGGCGCAACAACGCTCAAAGCCTGGTAGAATCGCTTTGCCTATGGACGACTTGTTTTTTTCTCCTTTATCATCATGTATGGGAACATCATTATGTCATGCTTCTGCCGGTATATACCCTGTTGATCGCTCGCCACTCATCGCCTTTATTATGGGCACTTTTTGGCCTCACCGCCCTATGGACACCCTATCGCTTGCTAGATCTTTGGGGTTTGGCAGCCATAGACGCTTCCATGCGTTGGAGACCAATCCAGCCGCATTTGTTGGACATCGCTTATCATGCCTCTAAAGCCGTTCCCACCCTGGTATTATGGGGGTACCTGTTGCGCATCGTTTGGCGTCGCTCGGGGGCAAAGACATGATCCCCCGACTACGCCACGTCCTAGCACCGGCTTACCTGTACGCCCAAAACGAGGCGCCGAGCGGCCACTGGTCGGCAGGATTGGTCGGCATATTCGTCCTGTTGCTCTTCGCCGGCGCTGCTGGGTTCTTGCGCCAGCGATCGCGCCCTGAATCAAGCCCCCTGGCCTCCAAGGTAGCAATGGACGCTGCTCTCCTCGGCCTCATTGCCCTGTCTGGCCACGTCTATGGCACCGGTGCATGGAGCGCACGCATCTGGTATCTCTGTGCGTGGCTCATAGCTTGTGTAACAGCTATCCTTGCCTGGCTACCCATTAACCCAAGAGCGCCTCGCGCTTTGGTGGCCGCTCTAGCTCTACAACTCGAGCCGGATGGCCCCTTCTTCGCCCCCATTTGGCAAGGGCTCTTGCTCGCCCTCCATCTCGGCGGTCTGGTGTTCACTACGCGCTGGGCAGGGAATGCACCGCTTGTTCTGGCTCTGCTCTGCCTATCGCTCGCTTCCTGGGCGACGCGCCGCCGACCTTCATCTTTCCCTTTGTGCGTCGGTGTGCTCACCCCTTTGCTGCTCACCTGGACGGCAGAGGCTTTGCGTTGGCTCATAAACGAGGGGCTGGACGTGCCCACCGAACTTTATCGCGCGTTTCCCTATGCCGATCCTTGGTCTCCCTGGTTCGATCGTCGGGTTCCCTTGACCTTGGGGCTGTCTTGGATGATGTTGCTTACAGCACGGTTGATTGCCCTCAGGCTTGCCTCAGAGACACATCGTCAAAAAGGGGAATCCAAGGCGGATGCCCTGGAGGATAAGAGGTCCTGGCGTTACCGGCCCATGGCTTGGCTTGGTGGAGCGCTTTTGATACTCTCTTCACTATGGTATCTGGCAACGGCGGGACGGCTTCTCAGCCATGGCGCTACGGGCAGCGACCCCTTCTGCTACTTGCAGATGGCCGAGGACATAGCCTTGCGGGGAACGCCGCTCCACGCCTTCCCGCTGGCGGAGATGGCCCGCCAGGCGCAGGTAGATTTGTGGCCGATTGTGCATGTCGGTTATCACCCGCCTGGTCAGGGGGATAGGGCCCCGACCGTATGGCCGATCGGCTGGCCCGCGCTGTTGGCTCCTTGGTACCGATTGGGCGCCGAGTCTCTGGTGCTCTGGGGCGCGCCCGTGTGTGTGGTGTTGGCGGCGCTCTCGTCCGCCTTTCTTACTTGGCAAGTCTTGTCCTCCCAAAACGACTCGCAGCCAAGTACCCGCTCCGCCTCCAGCGTGGTCGCGGCAGGTATCGCGGCCGCCATACTACTGACCTCCGACGAAGCCCTGCGTCGATCACTGGTGCCCATGGCCGATGCCGCCGCGCAACTGGGCATTGTCATCATGATGGCAGGCCTCGCGCGGGCGGTGCGCACCGACCGATTGCGCTGGAGCGCGCTGGCGGGCGCCGCGTTCGCGCTGGCTTATTGGGTACGCCATCCCTTGTTGCCTGCGGGGTTGGCGGGCTTGGCCGCGGCTTGCATCTTGCCTCGCCCCTGGCCACGTCGAGGGCATCACATGTTGATCTTCGCCAGCGCTGCCCTGCTGCTGGCTCTCCCCGACTTGTTCTATCATTACACGGTATGGAGTTCCCCATGGGTCGCCGAATCCTCCGAGTGGGCGCTCATCTCCTGGCGATACATCCCCCAGACGATATCGACACTGACACGAGACGGCCTCTTCCGTCGCGCCGAGTTCGGCTATCTATGGCCTCTGGTTCTCATCGGCCTTTGTGCTCAGGCAAACAAGCCCGCCGGGCGTCGCCAAGTACTCTTTTTGCTGGCCGGACTGCTCCCCACCCTGCTCTTTAACCTGGCCTATCGTGCTGTGCGCCTGCGCGATCTGACCAGCCTCTTCCCCTGGCCGGCCCTCTGGGCTGGCTGGGGCATCGTTACATTATGGAAATGGGCCTGCCACCACGAAGGCTCATGTCAACGAGCGCTGATTGTCGGTCTTGTCCTCTTTTTCTTGGCCGCGCGAACAGCCCCCACCTTGGAGCTCGTCCGGCAAGGTGAAGTGCGCCCCTTTGGTTATCTCTCGGCCGACCAACGCCGCGAACTTGCCCGCCTGGCCGAAGCCCTTCCGTCCAAGGCCGTGGTGCTCACCGGCCTGAGCAGCGGCGCCGTGGCGCGTTACACAGAGCG
>JACIWY010000389.1 GCA_014360745.1 Chloroflexota bacterium | reverse complement strand
GCGCTCCAAAACGAGATGCTCGCTCATGCCTGGAATGGCCGACAATTCGATGCCGTCATATCCCGCCATTTTGAGATGACGAAAGGCGGTGGCCAGGTCATAGCCCCCAAACAATACCGAGTTTGCCCCGATCTTCACCTTCTTTCCTCCTAACTTTGTTTGGGACGATGGACGGATGGGCAGGGCTGAAACCGCACCCATCCTTGCCAAGTCGCCCTACGGCGGCTAGCTCTCAGCCTGCAAAGACAGGCTTGGCAGCCATTGCCGCGATTTCGATCGTCAGACAGCGTTCACTCGATGTACACCACCGTATCGTTGTTCAGTGATTCGATGGCTGCAGCGAGAACTTTTTGGGCGGCGAGGCCGTCGGCACCGGAGCCGTCGATCTCCTCGGGGGACGCGCCCGCCTCTATTTGGGCGACAAAGGTGTGCAAACGGTCGCGGAAAGTATCTTCAAAGTCGCGGAACCCGCCGAACACCGGATTGGTGTAGACCGTCTTTTCTAGGCTCCCTGCCGGGTAAAGGGTCAGCTCGCGCCACATGTCCTCCAGGACAAAGCGACCCTCAGTGCCAGCCACTTCGCAGCGCTCCATAGGGTGTCCCCGCTCGATATCATAGCTTCCCGTCAGCCCGCCGACCACGCCATTGACGAATTTCATGTTAAAGTGCGCCGTCGACCAGATGACGCGCCCCGGCGCCTTGGTGGCAAAGCACTGCACGGCCTCGATGTCGCCGCAATAGTAGCGCATGACATCGATAGTATGCGGATGCAGCGCCTTGATCTGAAAATAGGGTGAGCTCTCGCGCGGGTTCTTGATCCACATGGCCATATTGATGAACAGCAGATGCCCCAGCCGCCCCTCATCCACCCACTTTTTGGCCAGCCGCGCCGCTGGAGTGAAGCGATGATTCAAATTGATGCCAAAACAAAGCCCTTTTTCGCGTGCCTTGGCCACCATCGCCTCCGCCTGCCAGATCTCGTTCGAAATCGGTTTCTCGCAGAGCACATGACATCCGGCTTCCAAGGCCTGCATCGTCGGCTCATAGTGATCGGAGCCATATTCATAGCCGCCGGTGGCTACGCTACAAATATCGGGCGCCAGCGCGCGCAGCATCTCTTCCACGCTATAAAAGGCCGGCACGCCGTACCTGGCCGCCGCCGCGTCGGCGCGTTCGCGGATGATGTCGCAGACGCCCACCAGTTCGGCCATCTCGTCTTCTTGATAGAGCTTGGCATGCCGATTGCCGATGGGTCCCAGGCCGATTACCGCTACTCGTTGCATAGGATCTCCTCGATATAAGGATTTCGCGCTTTTGATTTTTGCCTTTTAGCAAGCGCGCTTGTCCCGCGCTATGGCACGGATGGGGCTTTACGCCAAAGTGACGACCCGTTCCTCCAGGAAGGAGGTGATGATCGCTTCGATGATGGTTTGCACATGCAGCGCGTCGGCGCCCGAGGCTTCTATCTTTTCCGGGGGCACGTTGTCCAAGTTCTGCTGGATCCACACGCCGATCCGGGCGCCGAACGTCTCGCTGAAGGACATCATGCCGCCCACATAATCATAGGTCTCGGTCTCGCGGGAAAAGCGAGGGTAGAAGGTTAAATGCTCACAGGCGTCGAGCAGCACAAAGCGCCCCTCTGAGCCCACTACCTCCAATCGTTCCAGGCCATAGCTGCCACCGGCATCGTAACTGCCCGTCAGATGGCCGATCACGCCGTTCTTGAACAACAGGTTCACCTGCACGTTCGACCAGATCTTGCGCCCCTGGCCCTTTTTGAAAAAGGCCTGCACCTTGGCCACATCGCCGACAAAGTAACGCATGACGTCGAGCGAATGGGGATGCAAAGCGCGGATATGGAACCAAGGCGAGGATTCGTTGGGGTTGTTGATCCACATACGCATGTCGATCATGTTCAACTCGCCCAAGCGTCCCTCTTGCACCCAGCCTTTGGCTTTGATCGCTGCCGGGGTAAAGCGATGGTTGAGGTTGATGCCGTAGCGCAAGCCCTTTGCCTTGGCCAACGCCACCATCTCCCGTGCCTGATCCAGGTTGTTGGAGATTGGCTTCTCGCCCAATACCGGGATGCCGGCGCGCAAAAGCTGCATCGTCGGCTCATAATGATCGCCGCCGTTCTCGACCCCGGCGGTGCACATCGAGGCGCAATCGATCCGAATGCCGCTGGATAGCATGTCGGGCACCGAATAGAACGGCTGAGCGTTATAGGCCGCCGCGGCCCGATCTGCCCTTTCCTTGATGAGATCGCACACCGCCACTACCTTGCACTCGGGGTGCGCGTGATAGACGCGAGCGTGGATATTACCGATGTTTCCTAACCCGACAATGGCGACTTGTAGGGGCATATTTAGCAGTCCTTTCTACTTCTTTCCCTCGCCCGTTTCCTCCGCCGTCTTGGCGTCTCTGGCTTGCAACCGGGCCGCCTGGCTGGCGCTGCCGATGTACAAGGTATTATACGCCTGCTCCGAAGATTCGAAATAGTCGATCCCCTCCTTGCCGTGCCAGCCGGGCTGATGGTAGATCGGGTTCGGCAGGCCGGTCTCGGCCTCGCGGCGGGCGATGTGGGCTTCCATCTGGTTGGTGAGGAACTCGACGACCTCCGGGCGCTCCTCGGCCAGGTTATGGTTCTCCTCGGGATCTTCCACCAGATTATAAAGCTCCACGGGCGGTTTGAAATGGAAATCGGGCTCCAGGGCGCGGATCAGCTTCCACTCCGGCGTGCGCCACCCGTGTTTGCGCATCCAGGTACACTCGGTGATATAGAAGGCGCTTTCGTGCGAGGGCACCTCGCCGCGCACCATGGGCAGCAGGCTGCGCCCGTCGAATTGCGCGCGCACTCTCGGCCCCGGATCGATGCCGGCCAGCTCCAAAAGCGTCGGCATCAAGTCCTTCTGCTGGTTGTAACCCGCAATGCGCACCCCTTGCGGCAGCTTTTGTGGGTGGCGGATGATGAGGGGCACATGCAGGGTCACGTCGTAGAGGCCGTGGTGATCGAAATAGCATTCGTGGTCATAGAGCGTCTCGCCATGATCGGAGTTGATGACCACGATGGTATCTTCCGTTGCCCCCCGGCTCTCCAAAGCGGTCAAGATCGTCTGGATAGCGGCGTCCATATAGGCGATGGCCCCATCATATTGGGCGATGACATAATCCTTGTCGGTAATGCCCGGCGGCATCCAAGAGGCCAAAAAATCGCGGAAAGGCTTGAAGGCAAACACCGGCTCCATCGAGGTGTTGGTAGGATCCGTCTCGTTGCCATGATAAAACATGCGCTCGTAGGGCTGTGGCGGCAGATAGGGCGCGTGAGGATCCATATGCCGCAGCAATAAATAGAACGGTTGGCCCTCATCCAGCAACCGATCCAGCTCTGGGATGGCCACCTCGTTAAGATTCTGGGCTTTGGGGAGGCGCCCTTCCTCCCAGCTTCCCCAGGCGGTGTAGTTCAAGTAGCGGTCAAAGCCGCGCGAGGCCGGGTTGCCGGTAAAGCCCACACACGAGGTGTTGTAGCCGGCTTCTTTGAGCACTTCGGCCAAGGTGGCCACCTCCGGGCGCATCGGCCCTTTGTGGCGCAGCGCCACCACTTGATTGGTGAAGCAATCGGTGCCGGTGAGCATCGAGCCATAACCGCTGGTGGTGGGGATATGCGGGCTATAGGTGCGCTCGAACAACACCCCTTCGTGGGCGAAGCGATCGATGTGTGGCGTGGTCAGGCGTTCGTAACCGTAACAAGACATGTGATCGGCTCGCAACGAGTCGAT
>JACIWY010000388.1 GCA_014360745.1 Chloroflexota bacterium | reverse complement strand
CGCCGCTTTTGGTGGCAGGAGGAAGGTGATATATTATATTTACCCTTTACAGCCACGTATCGACCGTGCTTCAGATCGCCGGAGCAGATGCGTCCTCGCCGGGTTGGTCCAAAATTCTGGGAAACTGTGCTTACAAGTTGGTGCAGTTTTAACTGCCGACAGTCGGCGGGGCAGGACTCCGTACCCCGATTGAATATGCCATTGCCGTAAGATCGGGGGTTTGGTTGCGGTCTGAGCATGTGGTATATTGGCTGCCAATCCAGCGCAAGCTATATGGAGGCGCGATAGCTGAATGGCGAATCAGTTGTTCGGTGAAACCGATGAGTTCAATAACTGGCTGGCAGAGGGATTTTCTCTGCCCAGCGAGGAATACGATATAGACGAATTTCCGGTGGTGCCACTGCGAGATACGGTGGTGTACCCCCAAATGGTGGCTCCTCTTTTAGTGGGTCGCGAGCGCTCTATCATGGCCGTCGAGGCGGCTATGGCCGGTGACCAGCGGCTCATCGTTGTGGCTCAGCGCAGCGATGAAGAGCAGGATCCTATGGCCGACGATCTATACAATGTGGGCACCGAGGTGGTCATTGGCCGCCGTTTGCGCATGCCCGATGGCACGGTGAGCATCTGGGTTCAAGGACAGCGCCGGGTGCGCATTCTCAAGTTTACCCAGATGCAGCCGTACATCGCGGCCGAGGCCGCGCCGGTAATAGAGACTTGCCAAGCCGATTTGACCACAGAAGCGTTGATGCGGGCCGTGTTGGCGCTCTTTGAAAAGGTGGTGCAACTCAGCCGTAGCATCCCCGAAGATGCTTACCTTGCGGCAATGAACGCCGAAGAGCCGGGCTTGCTCGCCGACTTGGTGGCCTCGGTGCTCTCGGTGAGCGTCGATGAGCGCCAGGAGTTGCTCGAGATCGAGGATTGTAACCGGCGATTGCAACAGGTGAGCGTCATGCTCGCGTCGGAGCTGGATGTGCTCGAACTGGAAAATCGTATCCAATCCCAGATCCAGGAAGAGATCGATCACAATCAGCGCGAGTACTTTTTGCGTGAGCAGATGCGGGCCATCCAAAATGAGCTGGGCGAAAGCGACCCGCATACCCAAGAGATCAACGAGTTGCGCGCCCAGATTGAAGAAGCCGATCTGCCCGATGCGGTGCGCGAGCAAGCCGAGAAGGAGCTTGCCCGGCTGGCCAGCATCCCCCCGGCTGCGCCGGAAATGGGGGTTATCCGCACCTATTTGGATTGGCTGTTGGCTTTGCCTTGGAACAAGCTCTCGGAGGATAACCTGGACATTGCGCGAGCGGAGCGTATTCTCGAAGAGACGCACTATGGCCTACCTAAGGCGAAGGAACGTATCCTGGAGCATATCGCCGTCTATCGCCTGGCGCCGACCAAGATGAAGAACCCCATTCTATGCTTTGTGGGGCCGCCAGGCACGGGCAAGACGTCGCTGGGCCGTTCTATCGCCGAGGCGCTGGGCCGCGAGTTCGTGCGCGTTAGCTTGGGCGGCGTGCGCGATGAGGCCGAGATCCGAGGGCACCGTCGTACGTATGTGGGCGCTATGCCCGGCCGCATCATCCAAACGATGCGCCGTGCGGGAACCCGCAACCCGGTGTTCATGTTGGATGAGATCGACAAGCTGGGCCTCGATTTCCGTGGCGATCCGGCAGCGGCTTTGTTGGAAGTGCTCGATCCGGAGCAAAACCATGCTTTCTCCGATCATTACCTCGAAGTCGATTTCGACCTGTCCAAGGTGATGTTCATCACCACGGCCAATTTGCTCGATCCGATCCCACCGGCGTTGCTGGATCGCATGGAGGTGATCGAGTTCCCCGGCTATATGGAGGATGAGAAACTGCAAATCGCACGACGTTTCCTCATTCCTCGACAGATCGAACAGAACGGCCTGGATTCGCTGCGCTTTTCCGAGGGAGCGCTGCTGACGTTGATCCGGGAATACACCAACGAGGCCGGCGTGCGTAACCTGGATCGCGAGATTGCGAACATCTGCCGCAAGGTGGCGCGCCGCGTGGCAGAGGGCAAACCGGCGCCCAAGCAGATCGGCAAGGGGTCGCTGCATAAATATCTCGGGCCACCACGTTTCTCCGTGGACGAGATGGAAAAGACCGACCAGGTAGGGTTGGCCACCGGTTTGGCCTGGACCGAGGCCGGCGGCGAGACGCTCTCCGTCGAGGTGAGTATTCTGCCGGGCAAGGGCCAGCTAACACTGACCGGGCAACTTGGCGACATCATGCAAGAATCGGCTCAGGCCGCGCTCAGCTATGCCCGCTCTCGAGCGGAGGAGCTGGGGTTTGGGGATCTCGATTTCGACAAGATCGACATTCACATCCACGTGCCCGAAGGCGCTGTGCCCAAGGATGGGCCTTCGGCGGGCATTACCATTGCCACCGCTCTGATCTCGGCGCTTACCGGGCGCGCGGTGCACCATGATGTGGCCATGACCGGTGAAATCACCCTGCGAGGGCGCGTCTTGCCCATCGGCGGGCTGAGAGAAAAGGCGCTGGCCGTGCATCGGGCCGGGCTCAAGACGATGCTTTTACCCCGGCGCAACCGACGCGACCTTTCCGAGGTGCCGCTGCGATTGCGTAGACGGGTCAAATTCGTGTTCGTTGACTCGATGGATCAGGTGTTGCCCATTGCCCTCTCGCCGGAGAGCGACGAATCGGCCGTGGCGCGGTTCATGCAATAAAGCGCTCGCCTAGCGTTTGAACTAAACATTTGCCCCTCGTTCGTCGGACGGGGGGCAAATGTTGTCGGGGCGATGTTGAACCGGGCGGCCCTATCAGGCGGCCCGGCGGAAATTGCCGAACTGATCAAAGACTCCTACCACATAGCCGTGTTCTTGCAACCATTTGGTGACACGGGTCAATGAAAGGGTCTTGGGCAAAGGGTCATACTCATAGTACCAGTTGCCGGCCAAGGAAGCTTTTTCCTCCTTGGCAATGCCCATAATTTGCACCGGGCGCGCCGGCCCAGAATGTTTTTGCTGGCCGAGAAGCAACAAAGGATAGCCGTCAAACTCCTGGATTTCCACGGCGAGGCCGTCTGGCGTAACTTTGCGGAACACCAGATGGGGAGACATCGCCCTCCTCGATAAGAGTGTACAATAAACCGGAGCCCAGCTACTCCTATCATAGGCGATATTATGAGAAGATATCTGACAAAGGTTCGACAGAAAGCTGACATTTTTTTGACATTGTGCGGAGCGAATCTTTTGATCCATGATATAAAAATGTCAATTTCCCCCTGTGTTGACGCTGTCTTCTCCAAGCCGTATAGTTCTCGTTACTTATCGGTCTCCCATCGATTCTGATCTGTCGAGGTTACCATGAGCCCACGTTATCGCGTTGCTCTCGTCCATCATCCGGATATCGCCCAAGCGGTGCGATATGCAATCGCCCTCATGGGGGGCATCGAGCGTTTTGTGCGGCCCGGCGCGCAGGTGGTGATCAAGGTCAACATGTTCACCCGCGATATTCCCGCCTCGGGCAAGGTGACCCATCCGGCGGTCGTCTTGGAGGTGGCTCGCCTGTGCCATGAGGTCGGCGCGCAGGTGAGCGTCGTCGAACGGTTGCCTCATTATGACCTGATCTTTCGCGAATATCCCCAGATCAAAGAGGTGGCCCGCCTGCTGGCCTTGGAAGAGGTGCCTCATCGACATAAAGCCCTGCCGGGTGCGCGTTCGCTGACCTGCCAGGTGCCTTGGCCGGAGCTGGTCGATGCTTGCGATGTCTTTATCAACATCCCTGGCTTGCGCACCCATGCCTTGCCCAAGTTCTCCAACGGCATGA
>JACIWY010000387.1 GCA_014360745.1 Chloroflexota bacterium | reverse complement strand
AGCCTATGATTTTCTATATCTCTACCAACATTACGATTGCATTTTGCAGATGGGGGGAAACGATCAGTGGGGCAACATTCTCGCCGGTGTTGATTTGATCCGTCGCGTCACCGGAGGAGAGGCGTATGCCCTGACCTTCCCGCTGTTAACCACAGCCTCAGGGGCCAAAATGGGCAAGACAGCCAGCGGCGCGGTATGGCTTGATGCCGATCTGCTTTCGCCCTACGAGTTCTATCAATATTGGATCAATGTAGAAGATGCCGACGTGGAACGTTTCTTGCGTATCTATACTTTCCTTCCTCTAGAAGAGATCGAGGAGTTGGGCCGGTTGCAAGGCGCGCGTATTCGCCAGGCCAAAGAGGTGTTGGCCTATGAGGTGACCCGCTTGACCCATGGCCAAGAAGAGGCCGATCGCGCCCGTGATGCGTCGCGGCAGCTCTTTGGCGGCGGCGAAGTAGAAGAAGCGACGCTTCCTACGCTGAATTTGAGCGCTGAGGAGCTGGGCGAGGGGATCGCCGTCGCCGAGCTGTTCGAACGCGCTGGCTTGGTGCGCTCGCGCAGCGAGGCGCGGCGACTCATTCAGCAGGGCGGGGCCTATGTGAACGAGGAGCGCGTCGATGCTGTGGATCAGGTTATAAGCCAGAACGATTTTCAAAGTGGCATCCTTCTGTTGCGTGCCGGCAAAAAGCGTTATCACCGTGTGATCTTGAGTCGCTGACGAATACTGGTTGGTGAGGAGGTCTTCATGGCCAGAAAGAAAGTGGGCTACACCCTTATGGGAGCTATCTTGGGCGCGGCAGCGGCCGCCGCGCTGGCCCGAGCGTATGTAAAGGCCAGGGCCAACACCCCACCTTTTCGGCGGCGTGTGTATAGCGATATCGAGCAGCTTTTGCGTGATTTGCGCTTTTTCTGGGAACATCCAGAAGAATTGCGCTCCATTCGTACCAACCCAGCTTTGCCCCGCCCCTTAATCGGGCGCCTAATGTTGGCGGTGACCGGTGTGAATGGGTGCCGTTATTGCAATTATGTTCATGCCAGCTATGCTCTGCGACAAGGGATAACACGGGAGCAAACGCAGCGCCTATTAGCCGGCGATTTGGAAGATGCCCCTCTGGAGGAAGCCCCGGCGCTCTTTTATGCCCAGCACTATGCCGAAACGGGCGGCGAACCCGGGAGTGTCGAGACGCAGCGTCTGATCGAGACGTACGGTTCGCGCACGGCCCACGATTTAGTGGCTCTCATTCGCCTTATCACCATGGGCAATCTCATCGGTAACACGTTTGATGCCTTCCTCAGTCGTCTCCTGGGGCAGCCTTCACCCGATAGCACCTGGCGGGAAGAGCTGGCCGTGCTGTTGTTGTCCGCATTTGCTGTCGGGCCCCTTTTGGCCTTGATCATGGTCCGCAGCGCGCTGCACAGGGGATAGAATTCCGCCCAGAACGGTGACCATCAACTCCTTAAAGCCAGGGTGCCGAGTACAGCCTGCATAGCGGCAGCACCTACTACCGTTCGGAATGTCGGATGTAGAAAAACTTGACATATCCCCTCATTTTGTGATATATTTGAATATGTGTTCAAGTGTTAGTGAGGATCGGTTCGATGAGCGAGGAGTGCGAGTTGCCGGACGTCGATCAAGCTCGCCTTGCCGAGGCCAGCCGCCATCTATTGTCGGATGAATTGGCCGCCGAGTTGGCAGAGACGTTCAAGATGCTGGCAGACCCGAACCGCGTGCGGTTGGTATCTTTATTGGCGGGTATGGAGCTGTGCGTCGGCGAGTTGGCCGTTGTCTTGGGCATGAGCATGTCGGCGGTCTCGCATCAATTACGACTTCTTCGCGAGCTGCGGCTGGTCAAGGCTCGGCGCGAAGGTCGCCATATGTATTACTCGCTCGACGACGATCATATCACGTTGATTTATCATCACGGCATCGATCATGTGCTCCATGGGCCAAGGGCCATTCGCGGCCAGGTTGTGCGGGATGAACATGCCTCGACCTCGAGCCATGGATCGATGGTCCGTCCAAGAGGATAGAGATGGAAGAGAAACGTCCTTTGAAGACCTGGAAGATTAAGGGACTGGATTGTCCAGATTGTGCGGCTAGCTTGGAGAAGGCTGTCCAGGCGCTGCCCCAGGTGGATATGGCCCGTCTGACGTATAGCACGTCTAGCCTGATGGTCAAACTTCGGGATGGCCAAGGTGAAGGAGTGGACGATTCTGTGCGCGAGCTGGTCGAATCGATGGGCTACGAGTTGGCCCAGGAAAAGCCGGGAGAACGCCTCATCGAGCCTTGGTATCGCCGCCTGTGGCGCCGGCGCCGCGATGTTATGACGGTGATCAGTGGGGTGTTGTTGGTCATAGCTTTGGTGTCCGGCTTGGTCGGCGCACCGCTTTGGGCGACCAATGCGCTCTACGCCGGGGCGATTGTCATCGGCGGGTTCCATGTGGCCAAGGCCGGCTGGATTGCCTTGCGCACGGCTCATAGCTTGGATATGAACGTCTTGATGACCATAGCCGCCGTGGGCGCGATGGCCGTGAACGAATTTGCCGAGGGTGCGGTGACCATTTTGCTCTTTTCCATTGGTGAGCTCTTGGAGAGCTACTCCGCCGATCGCGCCCGCCGTGCTATCGAGGAGTTGATGGAGTTGACACCCGATGAAGCGACACTTTTGCGCGACGGCGAGGGTACGCAGACTGTGGAGCTCAGGGTGCCGGTGGAGGCGGTGAACGTCGGCGATCTTGTGATAGTGCGCCCTGGCGAGCGTGTGCCGGTGGATGGAATAGTGGCGGAGGGAAGATCGAGCGTGGATCAGTCACCCATCACCGGCGAGTCGATCCCGGTAGAGAAGGCGCTTGGTGATGAAGTGTTTGCCGGCACAATCAACGGTGGTGGGGTGTTGGTCGTTCGGGCCACGCGGCCGGCGGGTGATAGCACGTTGGCCCGCATTCGGCGTCTCGTGGAAGAGGCACAGGCCGACAGGTCGCCGGCTCAGCGTTTCGTCGATCGTTTTGCGCGAGTATATACCCCCATTGTGGTCGGCGTGGCTTTCATCTTGGCCTTGTTGCCACCACTTTTGGGATTGGGCACGTTGGCTGAGTGGACATATCGAGCGTTGGTGTTGCTGGTCATCGCCTGCCCGTGCGCCCTGGTGATCTCGACGCCGGTGACGATCGTCAGTGCGCTGGCCCGTGCTGCGCGCGCAGGGGTGCTGATCAAGGGGGGGCGATACCTGGAGGCTTTGGGCGCTCTGCGGGTCGTCGCTTTTGACAAAACGGGCACGGTAACTTGGGGCAAGCCGCAGGTTATTCAGAGTGTGTGCGAATTGCATCCCGATTCTTGGGCTCAATGTGCTCAATGTGAGGATCTCATCGCCAAAGCGGCGGCGGTCGAGGAGCGTTCCGAACATGCCCTGGCCCAAGCGGTGTTACAACATGCGGCCCAACGCGGTTTGCGCGATCGGTTTGGGGTCGGCGAGCAGGTCGTCGCCACGGCGGGTATGGGCATTGAGGGATTGGTAAAAGGGCACAAAATCTCGGTGGGTAGCCATGCTTTCTGCCATCGCAATGGCGAAGGACACAGTGAGCTCTGCGACGCTATCCAAGCCGCTGAAGAGCGTGGCTTGACCGTGCTGGTGATCCAGGATGAATGCTGCGGCAATCGCTGTTATCTGGCTGTGGCCGACACGCTGCGCGAGGGGATGCCTCAAGTGACTGAGGCGCTCAAACGATTGGGTGTGGAGCGCACGGTGATGGTGACCGGCGACAATCCTCACATTGCGAAAGAGGTCGCCCTCCAAGCGGGAATAGATGAGGTGCATGCCGGGCTATTGCCCCAGGATAAGGTAAACCTAGTGGCCGA
>JACIWY010000386.1 GCA_014360745.1 Chloroflexota bacterium | reverse complement strand
GATTGACCGCTCCGCGGCCCTCCGGCAGTACTCGTGGCCAGGATATCGAGAAACGATATCCCCGCCCACCCAACTCACTCATCAGGGCCACATCCTCACGGAAGCGATGATAATGATCGTCGGCAATGTCGCCGTTATGCCCTTGGAACACCTTGCCCGTCCAGTCACAAAAATCGTCCCAGATGCAGCGACCGCGCTCCTCCACCCCGCCCTCTATTTGAAAAGAGGCCGTCGCCGTGCCCCACACAAAATCGCTTGGAAAGACCAATCGCTCCGCCATAGGAACCTCCCACTCTTCCTTGTGCTTTCTGTCACCCAAGACGGGTGATGTTCTTTTAACCCAGTACATGGTAAAGCCTGCATATACAGGTGTCAATCGCCTGGCTATACGTCTCGCCCTTTGCCCGAATCGGTAATCTGCACCAACTCCTCGGGATAGGGCAGAAAGAAAGATTGCCCGGCCAGATAGCTTTCGCCAAAGCGCACAATCCAAGAGCGCACGATACTCGTGGGCACACTCAAGGGAACGCGCCCGGCGCGATATTCCCCCAAGATGTCGAGGAAAAAGGCCTTTTCTGCTGACGAGAGCTGAAAGTAACCCATCGCATGTTGCAACACGTTGATCGCTGCGGTAAAACGCGGAGGTCGGGCCAGAGCCCGCGTCAAGAGCGCTCGATACGCATCATAAATCTTTTGGATATTCGCCTGTGGAGGGTTCTGGGCCACCAGTCGGCCCAACCGGCGCATCGTGTTTTCGCTGTAGGCCATCAATAACAATTTATGTCGAGTATGGAAGCGCACCAGTGCGCCCATGGTGCCTTCCATGACGACCTCTCGCCACTCTCGCAATAGATAGATCTGGGTCAAAAAATGTTCTCGCAAGCGAAAATTGGTCAAGCGCCCCTCATCCTCTCGTGGGACATGGGCAAAACGCCTCGCCACCTCCGCCGCAAAGAACCCCTCCCCCAATTTATGCGGCCTATCCCCTTGCGTACCTGGATATACTTTGACGTCTTTGATGCCACAACTCGGCGAACGACTCTTGAGCACAAAGCCTTCCACTTTGGGCAGGCTATCGAGAAAGCGCCCGGCAAATTCGCGCATTTCGGCGGTCCAAAAACGGCCCGTGGCCGGCTGATAGAGATGAAGCTCACCATCCTGCTCTATCAAACGCACCGGAGCGCGCGGCACGCCCAAACCGATCTCGACTTCGGGGCATACGGGCAGGAACTCGACGTAAGGCCTGAGCAACTTGACCACATCACTGGCGATCATTAGCCCGTTCCAACGACAATGATCGAACTCGATGCATCTGCTGATCACAAGGGTTGGTTTGGGAAAATCGGTCATAGGATCCCCCTTCTCGAATGCCGCCGCGCTCGCCGAGGCCATCAGCGCCCTGCCGCGTAAACCCAAACAACGACTCTTTTTGCCGTTGGGCTTAGGAGGGTAGCCCGTCGCCCTTACCCATCAACCAATACTCGAACCAGGCCAAGTTCCGGCGCACGATGTCCATAATCAGCCGCGGCTCATCCGGCCCATGTTTTTGGCGTGGGTAGATATACATTTGCACCGGCACGCCTTGTCGTTTAAGCGCGTTGTAAAGTTCCTTCCCTTGACTCAAAGGCACCCGTTCGTCTTCGCGACCGTGCTGAATGAGCGTCGGTGTCCGCACTCCTTTGACCTGAAATATGGGCGAATGCAACTGGTACACTTTGAGATCATCCCAGAACTCGGCGCCCATATAGTCGGGCAGGAAGCTGGGTATGTCACACGTCCCCGTCATGCTCACCAGATTCGTCACGCCCGCGCCCACCGACGCCGCCCGAAAGCGGTCCGTCTGGGTGATCGCCCAACTGGTCATATACCCGCCATAGCTCCAGCCCATGATCCCCAATCGCTCTGGGTCGGCCAAACCCTGTGCTACGAGCATATCCACTCCGGCGAGTATATCCCGCCAATCGCCGCCACCCCAATCGCGCAAATTCGCTCGGCGAAAGTCCGGGCCATAGCCCGTCGAGCCACGAGGATTGGGCCTCAACACCAAAAAGCCTCGCTCGGCGAAGGTAGCCGTCGGGTAAAGCGCCGGGCCTGCCACACATGTCTGCGAAAACACCGACATCGGCCCCCCATGGGCGATCACCAGCATGGGATAAGGTGCCCTTTCCTCATCATCCAGCGGATAGGTCAACAGCCCTTCAACCTCATATTCCCCCGAACGCCAGTGCACAATCTCCGTCTGTGGCATCGCCTCGGCAGGCCAATCTGTCGGCACAGGATCGGCCACCTCACGCCAGGTTGAAGCGGGTTGTCCATCCACCTCGCCCAGCATTCCCACGCACACATGATTCACTCGATCGACCCGCTGACGCACAAAAGCCACACGGCCGGAGCTATTGAGACGTACATCGGAGATATAACCCATATCCTCCAACACCGCTCGCGGCGCACCGCCCTCTACCGGCAATGCCCACAGGGTCGAGGCCGTACGGCTCGCCTCTAGGGCATACACATAACGCCCATCCTTCGCCCAACCAACAACGGTAGGCCGGGCATCGGCCGTCATCGCCAATGGTCGCGATTCCCCACCGCCCAGTGGATAAAGCCGAACTTGTTGTACCATCGTCCAATCTAGGGGCTGAACCCCGCTCGTGCAGGCCACCCATTTACCCCAGACTTCTACCTGCGGATCAGGCGCCGCTACCGGCCCCAGATCGCGTAGCGTCACACCTCCTGTTTCCAAACGCTGCGCGATCGACGCCACCGCCAATAGCGTTTGTGGCCAATCATCGGCGACAGGCGTTGGTTGGTAGGTAAAGACCACCTTGTCCCCCTCCGGCACCCAGGCGATCCGCCCTACATGTCGGTCATCGCCCGTCAACGGCTCTACCTCCGGCAACCCTTTACCCCCTTCGACAAAAGGAAGCACCCATAACCAGACGCGCTCGTAATCGACGCCCCAACGCAGTACATCATCCTTGGCCTTACGGGCCTTCTTTTTCGACTCGCTCTCCGGCGGCGCCATCGTTAGGGCAATCTGCGTGCCATCCGGCGACCAGGCAAAGGTCTGGATATCCTTACTCGTTTGAGTGAGCGGCCAAGCTTCTCCCCCTGCCAGGCGCAATACATACAGATTCCTTTTCCCATCCTGACGATCGGAGAGAAAAGCCAGATAGTGCCCATCGGGCGACCAACGCGGCATCGTATTCGAAGCCGTCCCGTAAGTTAAGCGCAAAGGCTGTCCATCGTGTTCTGCCGATGAACCATCGACGGGCGCCAGATACAAATGGCTTACGAATTTGCTCTCTTCATCGGTCAGAATCGACTCTCGCAATGCATAAACGACCCAACATCCATCCGGCGAAAGATCCAAACCGGTGATCAGCGGGTAGCGCACCAGTCGCTCCGGAGTCCAAACAAGTTCCTCGTCGCCCATCGCCTATCTCCTTTGCTGGCTCATATCTAATGTAATTTCGTCGAGATATTCGGTGCCATCTACATAGCTATAGCGCACCCGCAGGCGCCTCCCCCCTTCCGCCAGCGGATAAACCGCCTCGCGCACCCGCCGCGATACAGACACCGCAGCCACATCAGGGCCGTCACGTAATAATTCATACAGCACCCGCCCATCCATCGAACTGGGCGGCCTGAGCCCGAGCAGGTACAAGGCCGTCGGCGCCACATCGACAATCCCACAAGGCACCTCCGATACAATTCCTTCTTTGATGCCCTCACCCCAGGCGATCAACGTGTTGTTCAATACATAAGGGCTGCCCGAACCATGAGTGCCCGCCAAGGACGAAGGATTGCACACACTACCGGGTATTCCCTTCTCGTTGGCCTCGTCGCTCCAGCGAAAGGCAAACAACAATTCC
>JACIWY010000385.1 GCA_014360745.1 Chloroflexota bacterium | reverse complement strand
CTGCGCGTGGGCTATACACCCGCCGATGGCGAGGGCTGCGGCTTGGTCGAAGCCCCTCGTGGGCCGCTGATCCACCACTATCTTATCGTCGATGGCAAGATTCGCACGGCCCGTTTCGTTATTCCCACCCAACATAATATCCTGGCCATCGAACGGGCGCTGCGCGTCGCCGCCGAACGTTACATCACCTCCCAAGGCATCTCCTTGGAGCTGGAGCGGGCCGTGGGGCGCGTCGTCCGCGCCTTTGACCCTTGCATCGCCTGTTGCACCCATTAACATCGAGAGCATGTGTGCCCTCCGCCCGCGATTGCCGCAGACCCCTGCGAAAATAGCGCCGGATGGGACGCGGATGCACACAGATCAAAAGGATTCCCGGCTTCTGCACAGGCAAGAATCCGCTCCCTCTGTCCCCCATAACAGTCGCCGCAGGGCGACTTGGCACCGGCTGGCGCAGTTTCAACTGCCCATCATGAGCTTCAAGCAGAGCTCCGTGCCCGTCCCTCCGGAGCACTTGGCAAGACAGCATTTTTATACTTCGCAGTGTCCCCCGGACATGGAGGCCCCATGTTGTGACAGAATCGCCCCCATGCTATACTTACATCGATCACTCTGTTCTGAGGTTCACACGTTATGAGCGATCATCAACGTCTTTCCGCAGCGCGCGAGGATTACTTGAGTGCGCGACGGACGGCGATCTTGCGCGGCATCTGGTCAAGCCTAACGGGGACCTCTAACGATCTTATCCCCTTTGAGGACCTCAAAAAGGCGCTTGGCTCGGCGGGTCAGCATTATCGGGGCCTGCAGCCGGTCCCCCTGGAAAAAATCATCGGCAGCATGGGGCGTAGCGACGACTTTGATCGCGCCTTCCTGCCCACCCAAAGCCAGACGCGCGGCAAATGGGTCAGCGTCGATAGCGCCGTCCGCGAGGGGGTTACTCTGCCGCCGGTGTCGCTCTACAAAGTGGGAGACGCCTACTTTGTTGTAGATGGGCACCATCGCGTCTCTGTGGCGCGACGCCGCGGCCAAAAATTTATCGACGCCGAGATCATCGAGGTACAAAGCCGGGTGCCGGTGCGCGCCGACCTGACCTATCAGGACCTCGACGTGTTGGCGGCCTACCGCGACTTTTTGGACGAAACCAAGCTTGACCAGCTCCGCCCGGATCAGGATCTCCTATTGACCATGCCGGGCGATTATCGCAAGTTAATCGATCACATCCATGTACACAAATATTTCGTAGACCGCGAACAGGGCCGCACCATGAGCTGGGAGGAAGCGGTCACCCATTGGTATGATTATGTCTATATGCCGGTCGTCCGCGCCATCCGGCGGCACCATCTGTTGGACGATTTCCCAGAGCGCACCGAGGCCGATCTGTATCTGTGGATTATCGAACATGCCTACTATCTCTCTCAAGAGCTGGGGCAAAACGTGCGCCCTTGGGAAGTAGCCAAAGAGTTTGCCCGGCGCTTCAGTCGCCGGCCGGGGCGCTTGTGGTCGCGCGTCAAGGAAAGGTTGATCCACTGGCTGGTGCCCCAGGAGCTCGAACCGGGGCCGCCGCCCGGCACTTGGCGCACCGAGCGGCTGGAGCCTCCCATAGAGGAGCCCCTGTTCCGCGATATTCTGGTTACCCTCACCGGCGCCGAGACCGGCTGGCGGGCGCTTAGCCAGGCCGCCGAGATCGCCCGGCGCGAAAAGAGCGTCCTTCACGGCATCCACGTTCTCACGCCCGAGCGGAGCGAGGATGAAGAGGCCGTCGCCTTTGGGCGCCAGGTGTTGCAGGAATTTACCGCCCGTTGCCAGAGTTGGGGCTTGGAATCGACCACCAGCTTGGTCGTCGGCGATGTAGCCCAGAGGATCCTCGAGCGGGCACGCTGGGTCGACCTGGTGGTCATCAACCAACGGCGAGAGCATGGCCGGCTGGCCGAGCGGCCTCTGGGCACCATCTTTCAGACGGTGGCCAGCCAAACGGCGCGCCCGGTGTTGGCCGTGCCCGGCGGCCCGACCAGCACCTTGCAATGCCTCGTCTTGGCCTACGACGGCAGCCCCAAGGCCCGCGAGGCTCTCTTTGTCTTTCGCCATCTGCTTTGCAAGTGGCACGGCAAGGGCATCATTCTCACCGTCGGCGAGGGCGAAGAGACGGCGAGCGATCGTGAGATGCTCGATCTGGCCTGGCAATACATCCAGGAATGCGGCGCAACCGATGTGATCACCCGTTACGAGCGCGGCGTGGCCGCCGATGTCATCCCGCGCGTTATGGGCGAGGAGCGCGCCGATATGTTGTTGATGGGCGGTTTCGGCCATCAACCCTTGCTCAAAGCCTTTCTGGGCAGCACGGTGGACCAAGTGCTGCGCGTGGCTTGGTTCCCGGTTCTGATCTGCCGCTGATCTCGTCCGGAGAACAAACGTCTTTCATGTCTAAAGTGGTCCGGCTCTTGGCCAGCATACTATTGGCCCTTGCGGCCTTGATGGCGCCAGCTCACGCAGCCGGGCCCGACTATGCCTTGCCGGGGGGCTTTGCCTTGCCCTGGTTTTGCGGCCAGGCGCGCCGCGTGACTTGGGGCCCGGTCGATCATTGGCTCAATTACAAGGCCCGCGGCCTGGCCTTTGACTTTTCCATGGATCCGGGCACCCCGCTTTACGCCCCGATGAGCGGCCAGGCCTATTTCCTGTTGGACGAGCGCCCCCTGGAGACGAATTACGGCCATTACATCGAGATCGTCGATCGCAGCGGCTATTGGATGGTGCGCCTGGCCCATCTGCGCGATCCCCAGTCGGGCGAACGCTCGGTGCGCGCCGGCGAGCTCATCGGCTATTCGGGCAGCTCCGGCGTGCCCGAAGCCCATTTGCATCTCGAATTGCTCGTGTATCAGGACGGACAGTGGGTCGCCCCCGATCGGCAGGCGCTCCCGCGATTGTTCGGCGTGGACGCCACCGATCTGGTCGAGGGCGCCTTGGTAACCAACGATGCCTGTAAGACTTCCTTTGCCCTCGCAGGCCCTATAGCCCTTAACCGGCCGGCGCCTCGCCTCGGCGAGCCGATCGAGCTGCTGGTGCCGCTGCGCAACGAGGGGCTGGAACCACTGACCCTGCAAGCGGTGCAACTCGCCGTCGTCGACCCCGAGGGAAGGGGCCAGATCATCGAGGCCACGGGCACATGGGCGGTCCCAGGTCAAGGGGACGCGCTCATCCACCTTTACCATTGGCCCGACCACGCCGGCTCATGGCGCATCAACCGCGTGACTTGCCAGGTGGATGATCGGGCTTACGGCTTGGCCGCCGAGGACGATTTCCTCATCGGCCCCTCCGCTCTACAACTGAGCGCAATGGACGCCGCGCCCACCTTGCGCGTTGGAGAGCCCTTGACCATCGCCATCGAAATCGAGAACTTGGGCGCCGAGGAGATCACGTGGGATACTCTGTATGCTGAAGGTCGAGACCCTGAGGGCTTGCCCTGGAAGGCCACAGCGGACCAAAGCGGGGGCCTGTCCCCTTGGAATCGCGGGCGCTTTGTCCTCGAAGCGGAACGACGCCCCCTTAAAACCGGAGTATGGCACGTGGAGCGCGTCGGCTATACAAGCGGGGGCCATAGCCTGGTCTTTGCCCAACAGGAGGGGGTGCTCCGGGTCAGCGGACCCGAGCTGCGCGTGCGCCAGCTGCGTACCTTTGCCGCGCCGGGTCGTTTTATCATTTTTATGGATGTGGCCAACGTCGGCACCGAGCCGGCGACTCCCGATCGCGTGGAAATCTGGGGTTGGAAACCGGGCGGCGACGCTTCTTTTTGCGCCTCGATCGATGCCGTGCCCGGCCTGCCCCCGAGCCAAGCGGCCTATCTGCGCTTTGAAATACCGACAGAGGGCAAAAAAGGGCCGTGGAAGCTGGTCGAAGGGGG
>JACIWY010000384.1 GCA_014360745.1 Chloroflexota bacterium | reverse complement strand
ACAACCCTGTAGCATTGGAGACGGCGGCCATCTCCACCATCGTCTTGCTGCCATCCTGGAAAGAGGCCAGCATTTTGGGGTTCATCTTCTTACGCAATGCCTCCTCACGGCAAGTATCCGGCGTGGCTCTTGGGTTCAAAGGATTGTTTTTGCCTTTGCCCAAACAGATAACCTCAAAGCCCAGAGTACGAGCCAGGTCGTAGAGCATCTTGCATACGCCCGGCTCATCGCCTGAGGAGACGGTGTAAACCGACTTGCCACGTCGAGCCATGCGATGTAGTAAGACTCCAACCGTGACATCGGTTTCAACGTTAAGCATGACCACATGCTTTTCGTTCATGATCGATGTCCAAGCCACTTGGGCGCCTATCTCGGGAAGGCCGGTGGCTTCCAACAGGCAATCGAGACCCTCCAGATGCGGCAAAAGGAGAGCATCTTCAGTGACTACAAAGCGGCCTCGACGCAAGGCATCCTCGGCAACACCCCGTCGATCGGTGATAACTATTTGGCTCCTATCGATGCCCAGCTCGATCAAGACACCTACTGCGCGCTCGACCTGAACATCCGCAATGGCGCGTGTCTCCATGCCGATAATGGGTCCGTTGGGGCCGACGCCGGTGGCGTGGACAAAGCCCGAACCCATCTGGCCACAGCCCACGAGGCCGATGGCGATCGGCCGACCTTCCGTTGCGCGACGTTGCAATTCCTTGTAAAGCTCCATGAAACGGCCTTCCTTTCAAAGATATCAGTAGATCATATAGCTCTGAGATCAGCTAGTTTGCGAAAGTCATCCCGAACGTGCTCGTACAAATTCTTGTAGAGTGCAAAATATTTACGATACAGCTCGCAATTCTCTCGAATCGGCTCCATAGGTTCGATATATTCGACCCATTCCCTGGCAACATGAAATCCGGGCAAGTAGCCGGTAGCCACACCGGCCAGAATCGCGTCGCCAAAAGGCGCGCCGGTGCGACGTTTGACCAACGCAGTCGGCGCATCAAAGACATCGGTGATGATCCGGCGCCACAAAGCGCTTTTCGCGCCACCCTCGTTGAGGATGATGGGATAGTTAATTTTGAGACCCGACTCGCGAATGAGCCGATACGAATCATAGAGCGCATAAGCGACGGCCTCCATCATAGCCCGCACCAAATGCCCTTTAGTGTGGTGCAGCGACAACCCGAAAACCACCCCCCGCGCATAAACATCCCAAATAGGGGTGCGTTCGCCCATCAAGAAAGGTAGGACGATAAGCCCCCCACTGCCAGGGGGCACTTTTTCAGCCTGCATGTTTAGCAAATCGTAGGCATCAATGCCCAACATACGCTCAGCCTGCAACTCGGCCTGCCCGAACTGATCACGCAGGTAGCGGATCGATTGCCCTCCCGTGGTCGTCGAGGGAATAGTGATATAAGTGTTTTTGGAGTCAATGGTATAGGCGACATTGATCATCATTCGCCCCACCGGCGAGTACAAGAAAGAGGGGTCTTGATGAATGACACCAAAGTTGCCCACTGTGCCCAGGTTGCTTTGCACATCACCCACCTCGATAGCCCCAGCGCCCACCCAACCGGCGTTACAATCCACTTGGCCCGCGGCCACAGGCGTTCCGGCCGCCAAGCCGGTCTGCTCCGCTGCCCAAGGAGTGACTTCACCGACGATGTCGGTGCAGGCATACAAATCGGGCATGAGTGCCATATCGATCCCGATCTCTTGCATGATCTCCGGCTCAAAACGACCTTCACGGACGTTGTAAGCCACCCCGTAGAAACCCGCCGCCGAATAGTTTAGCGTCGCCCGTCCCGTGAGGCGCAAAGTGGCGAACCCGTCAATAGTGAGTGCCTTCCATATTCGTTGAAACGATTCGGGGCGATGGTTCTTTTCCCATAACAGGTTGACCAGCGTGGGATGATCCTCCAAACGATTTGCCGACACCTGAAAGATGCGCTCTTCGCCGATCTCCCTTTTAAGCCATTCCACCTCGGCGGTGGCGCGGCGATCCATGAGGTTATAAGCGCGGTGAATGGGTTGCCCCTCGCGATCGACCATTACCATAGAAGGCAACGCCGAAGAACAGGCGATGCCTTTGATCTCGTGAGGGGCGACCCTGGCCTGAGCGATAACGGCGCGAATGAGCCTCCGGGCAGCTTGCCAATAGTTTTCTGCGTCGTGCTCCGACCAGCCAGGACGTTCATGGATGAAAGGGTATTCTTCGAAGGCAAAGCCCAATACATTGCCGGCTAGGTCAATGAGGCAGGCCTTGGCCCCGCCCGTACCATAGTCGATACCCAACAGATAATCGGCCATAGGACATTCACCTTTGCATCTACAGACGCGCATTCAGGGAACGCAAGGTCGGGTAGATATCTCGATAGATGGCATAGCGTTCAGCGTATGCAGCTACACTCTCGCCACAAGGTTCAACGGAGCCCCGGTAGTGCACCGTCTCGGCGACGGCTTGTTGCAGATCCTCATAGACACTGGCCCCTACCCCGGCCAAAAGAGCAGCGCCAAGACAAGCGGCCTCAGTAACTGCGGGGATGCGCAAAGGCTTGTTGCAAATATCGGCCTTGAGTTGGAGCCATACGGCGCTGCGAGCGCCACCCCCCACGGCATGTAGCAGATCGAGCGTAACACCCCCGCTTCGCAACAGATCGAGGTTGATCCTGAGCTCAAAGGTAAGCCCTTCGAGGACCGCCTTGGCGATGGTTTTGCGTTCGGCATCGAAGGTCAAACCGAGGATGGCGCCCTTGGAGCTCAGATCGAACCAAGGCGTACCACTGCCGGCAAAGTGCGGCAATACGAACAAGCGGGTTGGCCCTTTAGGCAGATCGCTCAAGATAACCTCATAGGGATCGATGCCGCATGCTCGCGCCTGGTCGCGCTCGGCAACAAAGAGGGTATCGCGCAACCAACGCAAGAGCAGCCCTCCACTATGGTTTAAAGTCATAGCCAAGTATTGGCCCGGCACCACATGCCGGTAGATCGAGATATTCCCTTGTTGGAGGATGGGGCTCAGCGCCGGTTGAGCCAGCGCTACCTCTACTACCTCAGCCGTGCCGGTGGAAACCATAGCCAAGCCGGGCCGGCACACGCCGCTGCCCAACGCGGCGCAGGCTTGATCATGCCCCCCGCTGACCAAGAGCACCTCGCCCAAGCCTAACTCGGCGGCCAAATTGGGGTGCATCTTGCCCACGACGGGGATGGGGGTCTTGGAACAGGGTAAAGCCAAAGGAGAAAGCCGCTCCCGCTCGATGCCGCAGGCGGCCAGCAAATCGTCGGCCCAATCCTGGCGAATCAGATCGTACATCTGCGTCCGCGAGGCCAGGCAATGGCTGATCGTCGGCATTCCGCCGAGCCGGTTTAGGATATAGTCCTCATAGAGCAGGAAGCGCGACGCGGCTCGCCAGATGCCTGGCTCGTGTTGCTTCAGCCAGAGCAATTTGGGCAAGGTGTTAACCGTATGGATAGGCATGCCGGTGCGTCGGAAAAGTTCCTCGGCGCCGAAACGCTCGGCCAGCCAGATATTTTGCTCGGCAGTGCGCGTGTCCATACCCAATATGGCCCGACGGATGGGATGCCCCAGATCGTCGACGGGGATCACGGCTTCGCCTTGCACGGAGAGGGCCAGGGCTGCCAATTTCGCCCCCCTGATCGGCGCCGACGATACGGCCGTGCACAGCGTTTCCCAAGCGCGCCGCCATACTTCCTCGGCATCTTGCTCAGCCCAGATTGCTCGGGGTGTTCCGATAGTCGATGTTTGAGGAGACCACAAGGCAACATTATATTCGGCACTAGCCGCGCCCAGCACCGCGCCTTGCGGATCAAAGACGATGGCTTTGCAACCTGTGGTGCCGATATCTAGGCCGATCAGAGCCGTCACCGCGTTCTTCCCCCTT
>JACIWY010000383.1 GCA_014360745.1 Chloroflexota bacterium | reverse complement strand
CCCACGCGACTGTTCTTGACCACCAACTGCAAACGTTGGCCATTGACCACCTTGGTGGGCACGCGGAACACGGAGCTGGTGCCGGAGAGGCGCTGACGATGCAGGGTAAACCAGCCCCTCTCATACCAGTTCTCGATTTGGAGCATATCGGCGTACGACAAACCACACGCCGTCAGGTACAAGTCGCCCCCGTCGCTGGCCTGGACGTGGGCGTAGGTCACGCCGAGCACGTTGATAATTTTGGTGGGCGAGGTAACGAGCCAAGACAGTCTCTGTGCAACCACTTTACCCGTCCGATGTGCCGCAAGGCCATCACTATCTACAAATTCCAATGGGCGTCGATAGGCGCTTGATAGGTGCGTCGCGCGCCGGAGAGCACATCGGCCACCCGCACCGGCTCGCCAACGAGGGCCGATTCATAGATCGCCTGGCAGACGGCCAGGGAGCGTGTCCCTTCCCAGCCATCCACCTCCACACCCTGGCGACGCCCCTGGATCGCCTCGACAAATTCCCAAATCTCAAACCCAAAGCCATCGTCCAAACCGCGCGGATAATAGAACTCCCAGCGTTCCTCGCCGATAGCGCGGCGATATTCCCCCTCCAGTTCGGCCCACGTGCGCACCGAGCCATCCTCAAGCTGCACCTCACCAGAGCTGAAAAAGAGGTGAAACACAGTAAAGGCGCTGTCGGTGGTATCGATAAGCGATCCCTGCGTGCCGTAAAAGACCACCTGACGCAAAGGCGCGCCGGGGGCGCTGAGGCTCCACTGCCAAGCGCCGACGGCGCCGTTTTCAAAGGTGAGAATGGCAAAAACGGTATCCTCTCGGGCTTGGCTGAGCGGCAACGGCTCGCCGGAGATGACCTCGCGGACCTCCGCCGAGACCTGCACCACCTCGCCCAACAAATCGCGCATACCATCGCAGTAGTGAAAGCCGCTATCCATAACCATGCCCCCGCCCGACATGAGGCGATCCTGACGCCAGGCCAACGCCGGCGGCACCGGCTCGCGAGGGTCGAGGCGTCGTGGGGGGCGGGTGTAGGCATGGAAGAAGGACATCGGCCGCCCGATCAGACCGGCGTCGTTGAGCACCCAGCGGGCCAGGCGATGCCCACGCAGCCGACGATAGGGGACGGCGGTAGAGAGGATTAAACCGGTTTTGGCGGCCTTTTCGGCCATCACCTTACAGGCGCGAATGGTGATGCCCAACGGCTTTTCGCAAAGGACATGCAGGCCAGCATCCATGCAATCCACCGCCACACCATGGTGTAGCCCATGGGGTAGGCAGAGGTCGACGGCGTCGCAAACGCCATCGCGCAGCAATGCCTGATAATCGCGATAGAGGGCCGGGCGCCGCCCCAAGGTCTCCTCGCATTGCTGGGCCAGACGTTGCAAATTCTCCTCGTCCACGTCGCAGGCCGCCGTGACGACAAAATCGTCCAGGCCGCGAGTAAAGAGATCCTGGATGGCGGTAATATGGCGACGGGCGATACCCCCGGTGCCGATAATGGCCAGACGAAGCTTGTCTTCGGGCATGAGGCCCCCCTTGACTTGAATGGATAATGAGTTGTTATCGCGGCGCGATAGCAACCTTGTTATAGATCATATTCGGCCACAAAAGGACGCATCATCTTGAGAGCCAGGGCCAAGCCTTCGTTCCAACGCTCTTTGAGATATTCGCGATCCTCGTGCTCGACGGCTACATCGCCCGCATAGCCCACTGCGCGGAGCGTCTGAAAGATCGCCGGCCAATCCAACTGGCCAAGGCCAGGGAGGACAAACCGCCACCATCCCCGCCCATGGACACCCACGCGCTTGAGACGCGCCTCATGGACGAGGATATCCTTGGCATGGAGATGATAGATGCGCCCGCCATAATCACGGATGACCTGAAGATAGTCGATGCCCTGCCAATAAAGATGCGAGGGGTCATACTCCAATCCCAAAGCGGGGCTGGGCACGGCCTCGAAAAGCATATCCCACAATTCCGGCGTGGTGGCCAGGTTGGTCCAACGATAGGGGCCATGGCCGAGCACGTTCCCAGGCCAGGGCTCAAGGGCCAAGCGCATAAAACGCTCCTCGGCCAACGCACAGATAGGAGCAAAGCGTTCCTGGAAGAGGGGGATATTGTCCTGCACGCTGAGGTTGTTGTCGCGGCCGGTGAGACCGGAGACTACCTGGCAGCCCAGGGCCTGCGCCAACGTCATGGCCTTTTCCCAGTGGGCCAGAGCCTGCTCATGGGGGGTGTTGATGGTGCCCCCATAGATGGCCACAGAGGTGACGCTGATGCCATGCTCCTGCAAGACCTCGCGCACAGTGTCCACATGGGCCAACAGCTCGTCCAGCGCCGGGTTATCGACCCAGCCTGCGCCCACCTCAACGGCGTCGTAGCCCAGCCTTTGCGCCTGTTTGATGGTATCCCGGGTCAAAGGAGTAAGATAGGCCAGCCTCATGGTTTACCTCGAAAATAAAGACGCGGGGATACAGCTCTATGAGGTGGCGGGCTTGGCCCGCAGACAGACGCCAAAGTGCCCGCCACCTGGGACATCCGGTACGACAGGCCGACCTAGGTGCGAAGATACGACTCGGTAAAGATGACCTTGTTCATCAATACCTGATACGTCTTCCAGATATCCACCTGGTCCGGCTCGCCCATATCCACATCGGAGGGCTCCAATTCCTCCATGGCAGCCACCCGATCGTAGAGCTTGACCAATAGGGCGCCTGCAGCCGTGCTCTCGTCGCGTTGTTCGATAATGCGGATCGTCTCCATCAACCGCCAATCCAGGGGATCGGCGATAACCGAGTCGATGCCGGCGGCCATCAACATGACCAGATAAACGCGGTTGATCAGGCTGCGCCCCTCAGGAGGGACATGGTTAGAGACATTGCTCAGCCCGCCGGTGGTCATCGGCGCCGGATCCATGCCTTGCTTGATATAGCGCACCGCCTCAACCGCATGGGGGGCATATTCTTGACAGCCGGCCACGGTAAGTATCAAGGGGTCGAGATACAGATCCTCCATGGGGATGCCTACTTCCATGGCGCGCGGCACCAACTGCTCGAGGGCGATGGCCACGCGTTCCTCGGCGGTGACGGGGATGCCGCCCTTGCCCATCATCAGGGCGATCAACCTGGCGTTGTATTTGGCCGCAAGAGGCGGCACTTTTTCCAGGCGCTCCGGCTCTGCAGAGGCTGAGTTCACCATAGCTTTGGTCTTGGCCAGTTTGAGCCCGGCCTCGATGGCCGCCAGGTTGGTGGTATCCAAAGAAAGGGGCACATCCACCACCTCTTGGACCGCGTTGACGATCCATTCCATCACCTCGGGGCCGGAGCGTTTTTGCGGGCCGATGTTGAGATCCAACATATCGGCCCCGCCGTCGACCTGAGCGAGGGCCAAAGCTTGGATGCCCGACGTATCGCGCTCAGCGATCATGCGCTTGACCTTGGGGGCGATAATGTGAATGTTTTCGCCGATGATGATCATAATAGATACCTCCTGGTGGCTTGGCAGATACAGGGTAATGGTGGCCTGTCGAAACGATGTCCTATGCCTAGAGCACCTTGGCCAATAAAGCCTTGACAGCGGGATAGATCAACGATGAATCGTCCAAATTCACCAAGGGCCGGCCGAGCAAGTCAAACTCGGCGACCATTGGATCGTGAGGCAAGACGCCCAGAAACGTTACCTCGAGCTGTTTTATAGCGTCAAGATAGCTGGGCGGCAACTCGCCGACAACGTTATTCACGACCAGATAGCTCTTGACGATCCGCGCGCCCAACTCCGCGATCAATTCGACGATCCGCTCGGCGGCTTCCAACCCCCGACGGGTGGGGTCCGTCACGATGAACAGGTGATCGACATCGCGGGTCGTTTGGCGGCTGATGTGCTCCATACCCGCCTCGTTGTCGATGACCACCCAGGGATAATGAGAGCTCAAACGATCGATACAATTG
>JACIWY010000382.1 GCA_014360745.1 Chloroflexota bacterium | reverse complement strand
GGTCGCTCTGACCGAGGATAAACTCTTCTGGCCTTCTCTCGGGCGGACGTTCTACTATGTGGCGGCCAGCGTCCCCATCGGATTGTTGGGCTCGTTGTTGTTGGCAGCGCTGCTGAACCAACGGGTGCGCGGGGAATCGGTCTTTCGCACTCTGTTCTATTTGCCTTCGCTCACTCCCTCGGCGGCTGCGGCGTTGCTTTGGGTGTGGCTGTTGAACTATGACGTGGGCCTCGTGAACTATTTGCTGTCGCTGGTGGGCATCAAGGGGCCGCCTTGGCTGGGCTCTACCAAATGGGCCATTCCGGCGCTGGTATTGATCAGTTTTTGGACCGGCATGGGCGGTTCGCGCATGGTCATTTTCTTGGCCGGTTTGCAGGGCGTGCCCGAAGAGCTGTACGAGGCGGCGGAGATCGACGGCGCCGGCGCCTGGCACAAGTTCTGGCATGTGACGGTGCCCATGATCTCGCCGACGATCTTTTTCAATCTAGTGCTCGGCATTATCGGGGCGTTGCAGGTGTTCAACACGGCCTATATCACCACCAGGGGTGGCCCTGGCCGGGCGACATGGTTCTTTGCTCTGCATGTTTTTACCCATGCCTTTGAATACTTTGATATGGGTTATGCCTCGGCGTTAGCCTGGTGTATGTTCGTCATCTTGTTGGTATTCACTATTATCCAACTACGCTTGTCGGACATGTGGGTCTTTTACGCCGGGCAGAAGTAAAGGTCGCCATGATCTTTCTCGTTAACCTATTATGGATCGGGGTGAATTCATGAAAGGTGTCGTGGTCGTCGGGAATCGACAGGTAGAGCTGCGCGAGTTGCCCAAACCGGAACCCGGACATGGGCAGGTATTGGTGCGCGCCGTGGAGGTCGGTGTCTGTGGGTCCGACCTGCACGGTTATCGCGCCGAGCCCTCAGAGGGGCCGCGCTTTGTGTCGGGCCATGAATTGACCGGCGTCGTGGAGGCCGTCGGGCCGGGCGTCGAACATCTCAAGCCGGGCGATCGGGTGATGGCCTACCAGGCTTGGGGCTGTGGCTATTGTGAATATTGCGCCAGCGGGCGCTCTAATTTGTGTGCCAACCGGCGCATCATCGGCAAGGCCGATCGGTATCAAAAGGATTACTCGGTGATGCCCGAAGCGGTGGCCTTGCCCGTGCCCGATGAGCTCAGCTTTGACGATGCGGTGATGCTGAGCTGCGCCGGCGGCACCGCCTGGGCGGGGCTACAAAAGGTCAAGCCGAGCGTCAACGATGCCACCGTGATCACCGGCCTCGGGCCGGTGGGGCTCATGGCCGCTTTTTGGGCCAGGGCCATGGGTTCCTACGTCATCGGCGTCGAAGTCAATCCGGTGCGCATCGAACTGGGCAAGCAGGCCGGGGCGCATGTGGTTATCAATCCTCAAGAGGAGGACGTGGTGACGCGGGTAATGGAGATCACCCGCGGCGAGGGGGCCAGGGTGGGCTTTGAAGCCTCGGGGAACAAGGGTGCCCAGGAACTGTTGTTGCAGGCCACCTATTTCGAGGGGCGCGTCGTTTACGCCGCCATCGCGCCTCCGGGAAAGGTGATCGATCCGCGCGCGGGCAAGCGTGGGGATCTGGGTTTGCGGGCCATCCATGGTACCTTTACCTATTCCATGGGCGACTATTATGAGATGGTGCGCGCGCTTTTGCTTCATGATCTTCATCCCGGGACGTTGGTGACGCATCGCTTTTCCATCGCTGAGGCGGCGGAGGCCTATCGCGTCGCCGACAGCGGGAGCTGTGGCAAGGTGATCTTTCAGTGGGGCGCCTAGGCCGTCTATTGAGGGAGGCAAGGCATGATGAGCGCTGAGGCCGGCAGGCTGCGGGGCAGTCGTGTAACCTATCGCACAAGCCTGTATTGGTTACGAATTGTCCTGCGAACATTCATATATATCTTGACATTGGTGCTAGGGATCGCCTTTTTGCTGCCCTTCCTGTGGACGTTGAGCAGCTCGTTCAAACCATCCTGGGAGCTGTACATCTTTCCACCCACCTGGTTCCCGATGGAATGGCACCCGGAGAACTTTGTACGTATCTGGCAACTGGTGCCTTTTGCCAGATGGTCGTTGAACAGCGGGATGGTGGCCGTGCTCAGCGTGATCGGCGAGGTTCTTTCGGCGGCTGCTGTGGCCTATGGCTTTTCTCGCTTTCGCTTCAAGGGCCGGGATTTTTTATTCGTCGTCATGCTAAGCACGATGATGTTGCCGATTTATATCACCATCATTCCGCGCTTTGTCATGTTCAAATATATCAACTGGGTGGATACCCTCTATCCCCTATGGGTGCCGGCGTTCTTTGGGGGCGGCGCCTTTAATATCTTTTTGCTGCGCCAGTTCTTTATGACCATCCCCCTGGATTTCGATGAGGCGGCTTTTGTCGATGGGGCCAGCTCGTGGACTATTTTTTGGCGCATTCTGATGCCCCTCTCCAAGCCCGCCATCAGCACGGTGGCCATCTTTGGTTTCCTGGGCAGTTGGAACAGCTTTTTGGCGCCGCTCATCTTTTTGAATACCAAAGAAAAGTTCACCCTGCCTTTGGGCATCACCTGGTTCCGCTACATTCCGATGGAATCGTCCGAACCCAAGGACCACCTCTTGATGGCGGCCTCGATAACCGTGACCATGCCGGCGGTGATCTTGTTCTTTGCGGCGCAACGGTATTTTATCAGCGGCATTGTGATGAGTGGCATTAAGGGATGAGTTACGAGCTTTTTCAGAAGGCAATGCTGAGGAACTGCCGGTGAAAGCACTGGACGACGTCTTTGGCGAAGAGACAGGTCATCGTATCCAACATGCGCCGTTGTGGAAGGCCGTGGTGAATCAACTGCGCATCCTTATCCTCTCGGGTGAGCTCGGCGCCGGTACCCACCTGGTGGAGACGGATTTGGCGCAGATGCTCGGTGTCAGCCGTGGCCCGATTCGTCAGGCTCTGGCCCAGCTTGAACAAGAGGGATTCGTCGAAATCCTACCCCGCCAGGGCGCCTTTGTGCTCGAGATAACGCCGGAGCTGGTGCATGAAAAGTACGAGTTACGTCGGCTGTTGGAGGAATATGCCGTGCGACGCGCCGTGAGCCGGCTCCGGCCCCACGTGTTGAAACAGTTGGCGGCTCATTGTGACGAGATGGAACGCGCGGTGAGAACCCAAGATCTGGAAGGCTTTTTCATGAGCCAGTATTTATACCATCGCGCCGTCGTTGCCGCCGCCGGAATGCCGAGTTTGTTGCGTTTGTGGGAGCTGGTGGGCTTGGGCACCGGCTCCTTGATGCTGCTCAATCTCTATTATGCCAACCCCGAGCCTTTCTCCGCGCGCGCCTGGCAGAGCCTGACCGCCGAGAGTTCCATCACCGGCCACCGCCAGCTCCTTGGAGTGATTGCCCAGGCAGATCCGGACCTCGCCGTGACGCGCATGCGCGAGCATCTGAACCAGGGTGAGTCGGCCGTGTTAAAGTCGCTGGCCAGCGCCCAGAGGGTATGGCAGGCCCGCCGGACTGCAAATGCGCAGCGCTCAGGGAAATAAGCGGTCAGGCTCCATGATTGTGCTTTGACACCCGCACCTTGCCCGGCTATATTCCCTTCCATCCCCCCGTGATTGGTACCGAGGATCGATTCTATGACCATGGCTTCGGCGGCGGGCAAGGCCATTCTGCTCGGTGAGCACGCCGTCGTCTACGGACGACCGGCCATCGCCGTGCCGGTGAGCGCCGTCCGCGCCCATGTTCAGGTAGAGGATTGGCCGGGGGGTGAGGGGGTGCGGATCGTTGCCACCGACCTCGGCCGCTCTTATCAACTGGATGGGTCATACGACGACGAATATGCTCCGGCGTTGCAGACAACGGTCAGGAACGTGCTGGAGCGTTTCGCGATTCACGCTCCTCCCGCGCTGATTATTACCATACGCTCCGACAACCCCATCGCACGCGGCAAGCGCAGCGGAACGGCCGACGCCACCCC
>JACIWY010000381.1 GCA_014360745.1 Chloroflexota bacterium | reverse complement strand
TATACGTTAAAAAGGGCGTGGGGAAAAGAGCAACAAGACATGGTAATGACCATCCCAAGCGTATTCTCTCTAACGCCGGACCTATCAGGCTGCTTGGCTTGATTATGATCAATGCCATGGCCAAGGAGACCGCGCCGGAGTACGGACATTCCTATTATATTGGCGCATTCTTTACGTTCGAAAGCGCACTATATGCTATAATGGTCAAGAGTATAAGCATCGAACAGGAAATAGAACTACCGATGGACGAGACAATTAGGGTTCTTGTCGTCGACGATGACGCCGAGATTCGAGAGACACTGGCCGATATCTTGGAATTAGAGGGATACTCTGTTTGCCAAGCTGCCAACGGCACGGAGGCTCTGAAAGCGTTTCAAGTCCAACCCTTTCCCATCGTTCTGTTAGATCTGTGTATGCCGGGCGCAGATGGGCTGAGCACTCTGACAAGCATCAAAAAGCTGTCGTACGATACGCGCGTCATCGTCATTACAGGTGTAGACAAGCCGGATCTGTGTGCCAAGGCCTTATCGGAAGGTGCCGAGGCCATCTTCCGCAAGCCGTTGGACGTCGCCGCCTTCTTGCCATTGCTCTTGGAATAACCGCCGTGTAGTGGGGGCTTGGCCCACCAATCGGATTCTGGGCGCTTGAATCCATCTCAAGATACAAACCAACCTGCCCTGGAGCAGCCATCATGAACGCCACAGACAAGCTGGATATCCTTGCCGCCGAGTTCGAGCGGCTCCTGGAACAATCGACGCGGCCCGGCGATGTGCGCAAAATCCGTCAAATGAGCGCCCTCGTGGGTGAACTTCGCCAGGAGTTCGATGACCTATTGCACCAACGCCAGGAATTGGCCTCTTTGTATGACATCGCCCGCGACCTGGCCGCCGCTTCCGATCTGCAAGACCTTCTATCGGCTATTGTCGACAAGGCCATCGTGTTGGTAAATGCCGAACGGGGTTATATCGTCCTTGCCGATGTGTCGGAAGAAGCACATATTGCCGTAGCCAGGCGCTTCTCGGAAGGAGAATTGGCCGCCGCCAAGGATACCTTCAGCTCCAGCTTGGTCCGTCGCGTCATGCAAACGCGCGAGCCCATTCTTACCACCGACGTCCAAGGCGACGAACGCTATGAGTTGTCTCAGAGTATCATTCTCCAGGACATTCGTTCCGTCTTGGCGGTGCCATTGATCGCTCGCGGCGTGTTGCAGGGCGCTATTTATGTCGATACACGCATGAGCGTCCGTCCCTTTAGTGAAGCAGATCTCAAGCTCCTCGAAGCCATGGCCGGCTCCGCGGCATTGGCCATTCGCGCTGCGCGCCTCTTTGAGGAGGTTAGGCAAAGCAATGAGCAGCTCCAACAAGCCTTGGCCGATCTGCGCAGCGCTCAAAATCGGCTCATAGAGGCCGAGCGCCTGGCAGCCGTCGGGCGTCTGGCGGCCAGTGTAGCTCACGAATTGCGCAATCCGCTCACCGTGATGCGGGGCAGCCTGTACTATCTGAACAGGCTCGTCTCTATGGAGGGAATCGATCACTCGCCCGATATCTTGCGCCGCCATTTTGCTAAAATGGACGCCGAAATCGATCGCCAGGCCAAGATTATCAACGATCTCCTCTTTTTCTCACGCCACCGTCCACGTCAACTCTCTTCGGCGGACATCAACGCGATCCTCATCGAGACCTTGTTGCGCGTGCCGATGCCCGAATCGGTCACCGTCCTACAGGATCTCGATCCGGAATTGATGCCCATTCGCGCGGATGCCGATCAATTGCAACAGGTTTTTATCAACTTGGTCACCAATGCCGTACAAGCTATGCCCGAGGGTGGGATGCTATCGGTATCTACCCGTCGTGACGGGGATTATATCGAGATCCGCGTCCAGGATACCGGTATTGGCATTGCCGAGGAGAATCTCGCTCGCGTGTTCGAGCCCTTTTTCACCACCAAAGAAAAGGGCATCGGCCTGGGCCTTGCCGTCTCGGCTAGCATTATCGAGGGCCACCGTGGCACGATCCGAGTGGAATCCAAGGTGGGGAAAGGCACCGTTTTTATCGTGCGCCTGCCGATGCAGCTTATCGGATGAATGCCTTGTGCCTCGACAAATCATGCGCTTGCCTTTCATCGCCCCGGTCGAGCGACAGCAACGGGGCAACGCGCCATGATAAAAGATGGCCACGATCGTCTGCCAAAATGTTGGCAATATAGAGCCTGACGCCCGGGATCGCACGTATGCTTGAGCGACGCCTTCCTAATCTGGATCTGCTGGAGCTCATAGGCATCGGCGGGGCCGCCGAGGTTTATCGTGCGCTGGATGCCAACGGCCGCCAAGTCGCCGTCAAGATCCTTAGCGAACGCGCTGAGGATGACCTGATCAAACGGTTCTTGCGCGAAGGGCGAGTGCTATCGGGGCTCCATCATCCTCACATCGTCGCTATCCACGAAATGGGCGAGGCGCACGGATTGCGCTACCTGGTCATGGAGCTCGTTGAAGGAGGCAGCCTCAAGGAGCGCTTAGAGGCAGGTCCCCTACCATGGCCCGAAGCTGTCGAGATCGCGCGTCAGATCGCCGACGCGCTGGGCTATGCCCATCGGCGTGGCATTGTCCATCGCGACGTCAAGCCGGGCAATATCATGTTCACCGCGGATGGCTCGGCCAAGCTGGCCGACTTTGGTCTCGCTCACCTTTCCGATGCATCCGCCATGACGCGCACGGGCACTATTATGGGCACAGTTTTTTACCTAGCCCCAGAACAATGTTTGGGGCACCCTATCGATGCCCGTGCCGATCTTTATGCGTTGGGCGCCGTGCTTTACGAGATGCTCGTCGGTCAGCCGCCCTTTGTGGGCCCCACAGCGGTCAGCATCATTTACAAGCATCTCAACGAGCAGCCCCCTCCCTTGCGCGATAGAGACCCCTCCTTACCGCCTCTGCTCGAGGCTATCGTGAGTCGCCTGTTGCAAAAGGACCCCTCCCGACGCTTCCCCGATGCAGAGGCGCTCATCGACGCCTTGGCCCAGGTGGATCATGTTTCTACCAATGCTTTGCCGGCCGAAGAAGCGGTTGCCTTTATTCTCAGTCCCGCAGAGAGTGGCCAACGGGATAAAGGCTATCTTGAGACAGGGGCCGAGCTCCCTCTGGTGGGCCGTGCGGAGCTGTTCGATGCGCTGATAGCCGCCCTGGATGATGCCTGTGCCGGGTTGGGTACCACAGTGTTGTTGGCTGGCGAAGCCGGGATGGGCAAGACGAGATTGATTCACGAGTTGATGCGTGAAGCTCAAAGGCGCAATGTTTTGGCCCTGTGTGGCGAATGTCTCTACGCCGATGCGCCCGATCCCTATGCTCCCTTTGTGAGCATGTTGCGCCGCTTTGAGGAGCAAGGTGGCTACGTCGGACTTGAGCAATCGGGTGGCGAGACAGCATCGCGAAAACAGCCGTTGAGGGATGTCCTGAACGATCTGCGCGCGATCCTTCGGCTCGGAGGCGCTCTGGAACCTGCAGGAGAGGTACCTTTGGCGGGTCGGGCCCGATGGCTTGCCCAAGAATCACCTCGCGACGCCCAAGCCCATTTCTTTGAGTTGATCGTTCAATTCTTTTTGCTGCTCTCGCAAGAACGCCCTCTTTTGCTCATCCTCGATGATTTGCAATGGGCTGGTGAGACGGTCGCACAGCTCTTTCATTACTTGGCGCGCAGCCTGAGCCGTTCGCGAATTCTGCTTCTGGGCGCCTATCGCCCCGAAGAGATCCGGAGCAATGCCGAGGAAATGCCGCTCCGCGAGGTATTACGACGCATGAGTCGTGAGCATCTCTACCGCGAGGAACGGCTTCAGGCTCTATCTTGTGACGATGTGGCCTCTATGCTGGCCATGGTCCTTTGGCCCTCCGGCGAGATGGGCGCCAAGGTAATGCCGAGGGAATTCGTCTACCTATTACATCGCGAATCGGAGGGGAACCCCTTCTTCCTATTAGAAATGCTGCG
>JACIWY010000380.1 GCA_014360745.1 Chloroflexota bacterium | reverse complement strand
CGCGCCGGCTATCGGCCCGGCGAGGATGTATTCCTTGGGCAGCTTCTCCTTGATCTCTTCCAGCGTCTGCGGCAGCGCCGTCTGGTTGTAGGCGCCCCACCAGGCCATGTAGCGCAGTTCGACCTCTTTGGGCGCGGCCTTGGGCGGCGCAGTAGGCGCGGCTTCGGCTTTCTTTTGCTCCGCCGGGGCAGCCGTGGGTTCGGCTTTGGGTGCGCAAGCGGCGAGGAGCAGGCCTCCGCCGAGCATGGCCATGCGTTTGAGGAATTGACGACGACCCATTTCTGCTGACATCTCTGTCCCCTTTCTCCTTCATGGATGAACCGACTGTTTGAGGCGGACCGTTTTAGGAACAGCGCCCTCCTAGATAAGCGACCGAACCTGGGTAGCTTGGGAAGCCTCTGCACCTCCTTTCACGACCACCAAAGGAACAAACGCCAAGAAGGACACATCAAGAAACCGCCAAACCTCCGCTAAGCAGTTATTTCCTGTCGTGCATTTCGAGAATCCACGCTTCACATGGGCACTTTTCACCGCGTACCTAACCGATATCCTATGCGCTTCCCCCACCAAGACCTACCCGTGAATTCATTATAACAGATGGAAAGAGCAAATGTCAAGGGTTGCGAAACCGTTTTGATCCTGGTTATAATCCCCCTTGCATTTACCACTCGCCCGCGCTTTTACAGGAGGACATCAACATGGCACGCGTTCCAATAGCGATTGTGGGTTGTGGAGGCATGGGGGGCCGACACCTATACGGCCTCCAGGAATTGTACGGCACCGATATGTGCAATGTGGAGTTGGTCGCCGCTTGCGACCTGCGCCGCGAGAACGCCGAGCTGCTGGCCGACAACGCCGCCAAACTGCTGGGCAAACGCCCCCTCGTTTTCACCGATATGGCCGAGATGGTTCGCGCCATCCCCGATTTGCAGGCGGTGGACATTACCACCGATTCGGGCTCGCATCACGTCGTGGCCACGGCCGCCTTTGACCTGGGGCTGCACGTGATGTGCGAAAAGCCCCTGGCCCTGACCATCCGCGGCTGCAACCTCATCCTCGAGGCGCAAAAACGCGCCGGCAAAATCCTCAGCGTGGCCGAGCAGTATCGGCGCGACCCCATGCGCCGCTTGGTGAAGGCGCTCATCGACGCCGAGGCCATCGGCCGGCCCTATATCCTGTTTGAGATCAGCGCCGGCGGCGGGAATCAGATCATCATCTGGCCCTGGCGTCACTACAAGCACATCGGCGGCATCGTCGTCGATGCCGGCGTGCACACCTGCGACGTGATGCAATACTATTTGGGCGCGCCCCGCGAGGTGATGGCCCGCACCGGCTTGTACGAAAAAATCCGTTACAAAGGCGAACGCCTGGGCGTCCAAGATTTTTACCGGCATTGGTATGCCGAGGTGCCCGACCAAATCACGGCCACCGCCGAGGATATGCTCATGTCGATGATCACCTTCGAGAGCGGCGTCATCGCCCAATGGACGACTTTTGTCAGTGCCCATGGCAAAGGGTTTGGGCAGAGCGTGCTCTATGGCAGCCGGGGCTCGCTACATGATCCGGGCTCGCGCAACGGCCGGCCCGTCGTGCTTCACCTCGACGGCCAAGGCGAGCTTTCGGGCGACGCCGTGCTCGACCTGGTGCCCGACTTTCATCTGGATGAGGTCACGGCCAAGCTCTTCGGCGGGGACCGCCTGGGCCATTACGAGATGGGTTTCCCCGCCGCAGATCGCAAATTAGTGGCCCTCGAGTATCAGGAATTGGGCGCCTGCATCCTGGAGGGAAAGCAACCGGAGGTCGACGGCTTGGTGGGTCGTAAGGCGTTGGCCATGTGCAACGCCGCGCTCGAATCGGGGGTGGTGAACCGCACCGTGCGCCTGGACGAAATCGAAGAGGAACGCACCGCGGTTTACGAGGCCGAGATCAACCGCCATTGGGGCATCTAACGCGCCCCCTCTCCAAGGCTTTCGGACGGGCCTTGGAAACACATCACACGAGGAGAATACGACCATGCGCATCGGCTATAGCACGTGGGGCATGCCCGAGGTGCCCATCGACCAAGCCCTGCCGGCCATCGCCGAGATCGGCTTTCAGGGCGTCGAAATCTCGGTGGCGCCCCGTTGGTCCACGGCCATCGAGAAGCTCACCCCGCAGGCCCGCGCCCAGATCCGCCACCTGCTCGACGAGAACGATCTGATCTGCACCAGCGTGATCCGCAACGCTTCCATGATCGCCGAGGACCCCGCCGAGAACGCGGCCAACATGGCTAGCCTGCGCCAGGCCATCGATCTGGCCGCCGAATGGACCCGGCCGGGCGAGCCGGCGGTGATGACCTCGCATCTCGGGGGCCGCCCGGAGGATTGGGAGGATAAAAAGAATCTGGCCATCGAACGGCTGTTGCCCCTCGCCGATTACGCGCAGGAGCGCGGCGCCTATGTGGCCATCGAGATCCATTGCATGAGCATGCTCAACCTGCCCGAGAGGGTGCACTGGCTGTTCGAGCAGGTGCATCATCCGGCGGTGCGGCTGAATTTCGACATCAGCCATATGGAGGTAATGGGCATCCCCATCGAGGAGTCGGTGCCGGCCCTGGCCCCCTACTCCATCCACACTCATGTCAAAGATCAACGCGGGCGCTACCCGGATCTGGAGTTCCTCACGCCGGGCGAGGGGCCCTTTGATTTCGTGCGCTACCTCAAGGCCATGGACGCCGCCGGCTACAAGGGGTTCATCACCGCGGAAGTGAGCATCATGGTGCAGCGTCGGCCGGGGTACGATCCCTTTTTCCACGCCCAACTTTCCTATTGGACGCTGTACAAGGCGTTTCAAGTGGCCGGGCTGCCCATCGTGTAGGTTCGTGAGGTTGTCAAGTACCGTCGCCAGGCGCCAGGCCCCGATCCGCAGCCGGGCTTGACGTGCCTGGCGCCTGATGGCTGCGATTTTCGAGTCCCCATGTCCAGGGGACACGACGAAGAACGAAAAGGATGCTTCTCTTGCCAGGCAAACACCTCAGAGCAGGTGACGGGCGTGGCCCGCAGATAGGCCAAGTGCTCGTCACCTCACAGCCTGCTATTTTCAAGGGAGTTGCTCATGACAGACAAGCTTCGCGCGGGGATCATCGGTTGTGGGTTTACCCGCAACCACGTTTATGGATACCTGCTCTCGGGCCGCTACGAGGTAACGGCCATCTGCGACCTTTACCCGGAGGTGATGGCGCGTTGGGATCAAGAGTTTCGCGAGATGGGCTTTGCCCCTAAACATTATACCGACGCGCGCGAAATGCTGGCCAAAGAAAAGTTGGATGTCATCTCCATCGGCACCTGGCAGGCGGGGCATGCCCGTTGGACCGTGGCCGCCGCGGCGACGCACCCCAAGGCCATCATCATCGAAAAACCCATCGCTTCCACGTTGCAAGAGGCCGAGCAGCAGGTGATCGTCTGCCAGCGCAACGGCGTCAAATGCATCGTCGGCCATCAGCGTCGCTTCCTGCCCTCCTATAATATGGCCCGCGACCTCGTGGCCCAGGGCGCCATCGGACAGGTGCAGCTCGTCGAATGCCTGGGCGCCGACGGCCTGCCCAACCAATTCACCCACCAAACCGATATGCTGCGTTATGTCTTGGGCGACGACGAATGCGAATGGGTGATGGGCAATATCGAGCGCAAAACCGACCGCTGGGAACGGGGCACGCGCATCGAGGATTGCGCTGTGGGGGTGCTACAATTCAAAGGAGGTGCGCGGGCCGTGCTGCTCGCCGACATGATTCCCGCGCTGGGTGGCGTCGAGGTACAAGGCGGGCGCTTTTTCGGCAGCGAGGGGATGATGCTCCTGAGCACGGAGGAGCTGCACCTGTTCAACAAGGACACCGGCGCAACGTGGAAAGTCTATCGCCCGGATGGCCGCTATTTCAAGTTGGAAGAGCAAGGCCACCGCTTTGAATGGCTGGAAGGTGCCGTCGGGCAGGCGGTGGAGTTGGCCG
>JACIWY010000038.1 GCA_014360745.1 Chloroflexota bacterium | reverse complement strand
ACCGGAAAGGATGATTTATCCACCATGACCGACGCCATTCCTCAACCACGCTCCCAGCGCCCCGGCGCGCGCACCGACCCGCGCCTGAATTGGTTCCGCGACGCGAAATTCGGCCTCTTTATCCACTGGGGCCTCTATGCCCTCCTCGCCGGAACATGGCAAGGGCAAAAAGTCCCTGGCATCGGCGAATGGATCATGTACCGCGCCCAGATCCCCGTCCGCGAGTACGAGCAACTGGCCAAGCGCTTTAACCCGATCAAATTCGACGCCGCCGAATGGGTACGCCTGGCCATCGAGGCCGGACAGCGCTACATGGTCATCACCGCCAAGCATCATGACGGCTTCTGCCTGTTCAAGAGCGAGGTTACCCCCTACAACATCGTCGATGCCACCCCCTTTGGCCGTGACCCTCTGCAAGAGCTGGCCGCCGAGTGCGCCAGGCAGGGGCTCAAGCTCGGCTTCTACTATTCGCAGACCTAGCGACATAGGTTACCACCCCGCGCCGCTCTCATGCAGAGCGGCGTTTTTGCGTCGAAATGTCAGAAATCGCGGCGGGAGTGTCGCGGCACTACGCGGAATGTCAGGATTTGTTAACATTAAACCCCTTGACGGGATGCTAGTTATATGCTAGAATAATATAGCTAGACAGATCGGGAGACGGATTAGCAGAGGAGGCTACGACGGCACGGTGCAAGCTGGTCCACGAGCGAAATGGGTACTACCAAGAGATCGACGTTGAGACTGAGAGCTGGACCGAGGTCAAGGCCGGCGCAGACGTTGAGCGTATCGAGTCCCTGCGCGGCTAGCCAGGCGGCCACGCGCGCTTGCTGCTCTGGTGTCAGTCGGTAGCGTTTCAGCGTTGCAGGTGATAGTTTGCTCATTGCGCCGCCTCCCGCACCCTCAGCCGCGCCGGAATCCGCATTGCCGTCTCGTTGCAGGCGTCCAAAAATGCTTTCGAAAAGGCCGCGTCACCGAGCGGTATGTCCGTGTGTGCCCCGAACTGCACGTCGAATCCCTGTTCGTGCAGCATCGCCACGACCGCACGCGCGCTGCTCCGTGCACTCGCTGCAGATCGTCGTCTGCGAGATGGTGTAGCTCATTGCGCCTCCTCTACATTATTGCGCGTCTGCTCTCTCAGGCTTGCCGGTATCAAGTCGTCCGGCGTGGCGTTCTCGATGAGCAGATGAGCAGGCGGATCACGTCGCTCTTGCTGCGTTGCGCCTGCTCTGCCAGTCGTTCCAGCTTGGCCGCCACCTCAGGCGAAACCCTAGCCCCTACGTATATCTCTGTGTTGCCTAGAATCTCTCGTTTCGTGGTTTGCGGGACAAAAGAAACCTGCGCCCCGTTGCGTTAGATACATTCTAACATATTGTGATCTATATCTAACGAGGTGATAGATGGCACGCAACAGATTCGCTTTGCGGGTAGGCAACAGAATGCGGGAGGCCCGTGAGGAAACGGGCATGGAGCAACAGGATGTTGCTGATTGGGTGTAACCAGTGGCGCTTATGGCAACTGGGAGCGCGGCGATAGGATGCTGCCTGTTGACGTGCTTGCTAATCTACCCGCAGTGTTGCGTAAGCCCGTAGGTTGGTTTCTTGAAATGCCCGACAAGGACAGCCTAGCGCCAGACGAAATAGAGATAGTGGCCCTATATCGCGGCTGTACAAAAGACACGCGCGTTGTGATTCTAGAGAGCTTGCGTGCCGGCTATAAGCAGGCTCAGGGTTCCGCTGGTTGACGCAGCTTGGCAGCGATAATACAGAGTATATCGGCCAAAGTTCGTAGTAATATACAGTCCGTCTTTGACAGTCGTCGCTTGCGCATCGTTGCACCTTTCTGGGATGTGAGCGGAACGTTTGTGCTGATTCTGCTGGCCGGTACGCCTGTCGTCAAGCGTATCAACAAGCTACCAGCCATTATATCCCGGCTTGGTGACCAATCCCGGACCAATTCCTGACATTTGAGTTACCATGTAATAATTGTAACATTAAGGAACGCATAATGTTCCGCACACTTTGGCGCATCCTTTACGTTTGGTGCGCCGTGCTGACAACGTTCGGACTCATCGCCGGTGTGGCGTCGCTCATCTATGGCATCGTCGCAACGGCGCTAGGTCACATATACCCGTAGCGCACACATCGCCCCAGGAGGGTAGAACGTGAGCAAAAAGAAAATCGCGCTCTTTGGCGTGCTTGGGCTCTTGTTCCTCTGCGTGGTCATCGGCATCATCGCATCGTTGGGCGGCGACGGCGAGACGACAACGGCGAGCAGCCCATCTACCGACAGGCCCACGCGCACACCTAGGCCCACAAATACGCCCAAGCCAACAAATACGCCCAAGCCAATCGACCCGATTACCTATGCTGAGATACGCGAAAAGCGCGAGGCCATGACCGACGCCCAGTGGGACAACTACGCCAAAACGCTCGTGGGCCTGCGCGTCGAATGGTCTGGTTGGATCGAGGAGGTCAAGGCCAACGGCGAGTTGCTTATAGATATGGACCCGCCCAACGCGCTGTTTAGCGTCCAAGACTGCTACATCAGGATTCCTAAAGAGGACGTTCTCAAGTACAACAAGGATGCCGAGATCGTCTGGCAGGGCGACATAAAGAGCGTTGTCTCTCTGCTCGGCTCGGTGAGTGTTCGCTTTGAGAATGTCGCCATCATCGAATGACTTTCCGCGCCTGCGTCTATGCCGCCGTCAGCACCGAGGAGCAAACCGGCCCCAACAAAGCCAGCCTGGACGACCAGCTCACCAAATGCCGTGAGGTGTGCGCCGTCCGAGGCTGGCCGATTGTGGCCGAGGTGAGCGTCGCGGGCCACAGCCGCAATTATAGCTGGCTGCATGAGATCGTCCGCGATTCCCCCGACTATGCCCGCCTGGTATCCCTCATTGAGCAAGAGCAGATCGACCTCATTGTCACCGTGGCCCATGACCGCCTCTGGCGCACCGATGCGCTACGCGCACAACTCACCGCGCTCTGTCGCCAGCATCGCGTCCAGATATTCGCCCTGGCCATGCCGCAAGAGCCGACGACCGAGGTGCAGCGCGCCGATTCACACCTGCTAGTCGAGGCGCTGTCCGGCGTCATCTCGCAGATTGAGAATGAGACGCGGGTGCGGCGCGCCCAGGTGGGTATGGCGCATCGCATCCGCCGTGGGCTGTACAACTGCGCCCGTGTGCCCTATGGCTACCGCAAAATCAGCAAAGACGAGCCGCTACAGATCGACCCCGACGAGGCGCGCTGGGTGCGTTGGATGTACGAGCGCCGTGCCGAGGGCTGGGGCTATCAGGCCATTATCCACGGGCTGAACGACCAAGGCGTATCCGCGCCGCGCGGTGGCCGATGGTCCTATGGCACCGTGCGCAAAATGCTGTCTAATGACGTGTGCAGGCCCATGAGCCGATTGTCGACTTGGACCTGTGGGATCGCGTGCGCGCTGTGGGCACAACCCGTCGCGCTTACCACTTCGCCCAAGACCGCTCCTATTATGCCCTATCCAGCCTGTGCCAGTGCGGACTTCGGCTGGGGCATGGGATACATCACGAGCAAGAAAAACGGTCGCCACTACCGCTACCTGCGCTGCAACAAATACTCACACTACGCGGGTCGGCAATGCGAGATCAATTCGGTGGTAGCCGACGACCTGGAGGCTCTGGTATTTGAGGCTGTGCATCGGCTACTCAGTGCCCCCGACGCCTGGCAGCCGCCCGATGACGACGGCCGCGCCGACGACTTGACCGCCATCGAGAGTCGGCTATCTGCCGTGGCGTCGCGTTGGGATCGCGCTTATACCGTATACCTCGACGGCCTCACCACGAGAGACGAATTCGCCGCTACCCGCGCGGACTTGGCGAAAATCCGCACCACGCTCACCGAGGAGCGCGACCGCATACGGCGCGCCGCTGAGCGCCAGACGGCATTCCGGCGCCGTCTCTACGATCTGTCCTCACACGCCGATAACATGGCCGCGCTAGACGCCGATGGCCTACGCGCTCTGTACGCGCAACTGATAGACCGCGTGGTCGTTTGGCCAGACCAGGCCCCGCGCATCGACTGGCTGGCGTAGTAACCTAGATGTACTCCTTCCAAACCCAGGATTGGCATCATCCTGATGGCGATGGCAACTTTTGGGATTATGACGAATCCAAAAAGGATTTTGCCGGCTATATCGAGAATTATGTCAAACCTCAGCTGCGTGAACTGCTCACCAACTATGGCCCGATCTGCCTCATCTGGTTCGACACGCCCAAAGGGATCAGCGAGAGCCAGTCACGCGAGTTACTGGATCTGGTGCATACCTTACAGCCCGACTGCCTGGTCAGTGGGCGGTTGGGCAACGCGCTGGGGGATTATGCCGAGGCCGGCGACAACAGGATCCCCGACGTCGCCGTCGACGCCGACTGGGAGACCCCGGCAACCATCAACGACACCTGGGGCTATAAAAGCTACGACCATAACTGGAAATCGGCGGCCAATTTGGTGCGCAAATTGGTAGATATCGCCAGCAAAGGGGGCAATTATCTGCTCAACGTGGGGCCCACCGCCGAGGGGGCCATTCCCAAACCAAGCGTGGGTCGGTTGTTGAGCATCGGCGGCTGGCTGGAGGTGAACGGCGAGGCGATATACGGCACGCGGCCGGGGCCGATTCAAGGTCTGCCTTGGTGCCGCAGCACGGCCAGGCCGGGCAAACTCTATCTACATGTTTTGGACTGGCCGGAAGGTGGTGCGCTGCGCATTCCCCTGCAGGGCCGCGGGCTCAAGAACGCCTACCTGCTCGGCGACCCATCTCACGACGCTCTGCCGGTGCTCGACGCAGGCAACGAGGCCGTGATCTTGGGCCCAACGACGCCTCTCGACCCCATTGACACGGTCATGGTGCTCGAACTCGAGCGATCGGGATCTGGCGGTTGAAACCGCGGCAACCTTTGCCAACCCGCCCGCGCAGACTGAGGCCCGGTCGCCGCAGGGCGACTGGACAGGGATATTGATACGGGTTCAACCGCCCGAATGACAAAAGGGGTAATACTCGGCGGCCGCGTCAAACATCGCCACGATATTTTCCGGCGGCGTGCCGGCCTGGATGTTGTGCGCAGGGCCCAGGATATAGCCTCCGCCCCGCCCTAAGACCTCGATCAGCTCACGCACCTCGGCGCGCACCTCTTCGGGGCTGCCGAAAGGCAGCGTCGTCTGCACACTCACGCCCCCCTCGAAGCAGAGCTGATCGCCGAAACGCGCCTTGAGCACGCGAGGATCCATCCCCCGCGCGCTGAATTGCAACGCTTGCAGCACATCGATGCCCATATCGATGAGGCCCTCCACAAAAGGCAGCACCGCGCCGTCCGAATGATAGATGACATGCACCCCCTCGAACTGATGGATGGCTTCATTCAGGCGCTTGTGTTGCGGCTTGATAAAGGTCTCCCACATCTCGTGCGACAGGAGCGGCCCCTGCTGCCCGGCCAAGTCGTCGGCGGTAAAGGCCAGATCGATCTGCCCCGGCGCAGCGGCCAGCATGCGGTTAAAATGGGCCACGTAAAAATCGGCCACGCGGCGTAAAATCTCGTGCGCCAGATCGGGGTGAAGCACAAAATCGAGGAACATGCGCTCAAAGCCGCGCATATACCAGGAGCTTTCGAAAATATTGCCATTGGCGACGAGGATCGCCCGTTCGCGCGTCGCCTGCACTGCCGCGATCCGCTCCGGCAGGACGGCGTAGTCAAACCAATCGGTGCTGGGCCAGCGGTGCGCGAGTATCTCGTCAATCGTCTCGGCGTTCGCCAACGGATAATAGCAGATCTCGTCATAGCTGCCCGAGCCATAGCTCACCGGTCTGCGCCGCACACCCCAGATATCCTCATCCGGAGCCAGTTTGGGTCCCCTATAAAGCGGCGCCACCTGCACTACATCGATGAGCGGCTCCAGATAGGCTTCGACCGTCAACCCCCGCTCGCGACGCAAATACTCCGCCAGCGTAGCCCGCGCCGGCGCGTTGATGCCGGAACAGACCATAGCGATGGGAATGCGATCAGTCTCTTGATGTCGCAACGCAAGTCGAACCCGCTCTCGGCCGCTCAAAGTTTCTTTGGTCATCCGGGCGTCCTCTCCCTTTTGGGTGACTCGTGCGATCCACACTTTATTGTAAGGCGCCTTGTTGCAAACGCCAACGCCCACTTGCCGACCTCGCCTCCTCGCCCTACAATCCGCCCAAGACCGTTTCAGGAGGGACCCTATGAGCGCTCCCATCGTTGCCTTTTGCATGGGCGACCCGGCCGGCATTGGCCCCGAGCTGATCCTCAAGGCCCTATCGCGCCCCGAAGTGTGGGCCCGGTGTCGGCCGCTGGTCATCGCCGATCCCGCCGTCCTGACCCAGATCGATGGCGTGCTTGCCAGTGGCCTGCGCTTCCATAACATAGATCGGGTCGCCCAGGCGGAATTCAGCCACCCGACCGTGGATGTGCTCTGCCCACCGGATGCCCGCATTGGCACCGCCGTATGGGGCCGGCTGAGCCCCATCTACGGCGCCGCGGCCGCCGCCTGCTTGCGCCAGGCCTATGAGCTGGCCTCGGCGGGCCAAGTTCATGCCGTCGTCTCAGCGCCGCTCAACAAGGAGGCCTTTCATCGTGCCGGCTATGATTTTCAGGACGAGTTGCAATGGTTGGCTGCGCTGACCGCCAGCCCCGATGCGCTCATGATGGGCTTGATGCGCGATGTGTGGACCGTCGCCGTGGCCGAGCACGTGGCTTTTGCCCGGATTCTGGATCACATCCAAAAAGAGCGCATACTCAAGTATATCCGCGCCATACATCGGGTGTTGACCGCGCTGGACCCCGCGCGGGCGCGCATCGCCGTGGCCGCCTTGAACGTCCACGGCGGGGAGGGAGGCTTGTTCGGGCGCGAGGAGCTCGACGAGATCGCCCCGGCGATCGCCGCAGCCCGCGCCGAGGGGATCGACGCCCAAGGCCCTGTCCCGGCGGATATGGTCTTTGTCCAGGCGTTAGCCGGGCGCTATGACGGCGTAGTGGCCATGTATCACGACCAAGCCAACATTGCCCGCAAACTCCAGCCCATGTCCGAAGGGGCGACCCTTTTCGTCGGGCTGCCTGTCTATTGCGGCACCACCGCCCATGGCACTGCCTTTGACATCGCCGGCCGGGGCATCGCTGATCCAGGCAGCATCATCGCCGCCGCGATGACGGTAGCCCGTCTGGCGAGAGGGCAGCACTGCCCCTATTGATCGACCACGGACCCATCCACATGTAAGCGCGTGTGCAGCGGGCGGGGTCTGTACGGGTGCCGCTCTTGGGCATCGTCGGCCAACTCGATACCCAGGCCCGGCGCATCGGGGATGATCAGGAAACCGTTATCCAGCTTGAGCGGGCTCTTGACGATCTCGCTCTTGGGCGGTTCCTGTTCGCCGATGGGGTACTCTTGCAGGGCAAAGTTCGGCACGCAGGCCGCGAGTTGGATGCACGCCGCCGTGCTCACCGGGCTGAGGGGATTGTGCGGCACCACGCCCACATGACACGCCTCGGCCAGGGCGGCAATCTTTTTCGAGTGCGTGAGGCCGCCCGCCAAGCAAACGTCGGGCCGCACATATTGCACCGCTCCCCGCGCCAGCAGCATCTCGAATTCATAAATGGTGTGCAACCGCTCGCCGGTGGCGATGGGGATATTGATGTGTTGGGCCACTAGCCCCATGGCGTCCATATTGTCCGGCAGGATGGGGTCTTCGTAAAAGAAGGGGTGGTAGGGTTCGATGCCGCGCGCCAACACGATGGCCTCGTGGGGGGTCAGCCGACGGTGGATCTCGATGCACAAGTCCACCTCGTTGCCCACCGCCTCGCGATAGCTGGCGACGGTCTCGATGGCGTCGCTCATCTTGTCGGCGTGGGTCTTGAAAAAAGGCACGTCGCGAGGTTCATCCAAAAACGGGGTCAGGTGCCCTACGGCGGTGAACCCCTTCTTTTTGGCCTCGATGCAGCCTTGCACGAGCTGCTCCTTCGTCCGACCAAAGACGTGATAATAGACGCGCGCCTTGTCGCGCACCTTGCCCCCCAACAGTTGATAACAGGGAACACCGAACCATTTGCCGGCAATGTCCCACAGGGCGATGTCGATGGCGCTCAGCGCGCCCATGATGGCGGCGCCGCGGAAATGGCTGCTGCGATACATGTATTGCCAGTGGTGCTCGATGCGCAACGGATCCTGGCCGATGAGATAATCTCGGAACTTGGCCACGGCCCCGGCGGATGCCTCCAGATAGCCCCAAGCGCCGGATTCGCCCAGCCCGACGATCCCCTCGTCGGTGTGCACGCGCACAAAGAGGTAACGATCGATAAACAGCGTCTCGACTTGAGTGATCTTCATCTCGCAGCTCCTTCGGCATGGTGTGAACGGTTACGGCCGCCGTTGAGTATTCGGCAACGACTATGCTATACTGTAGGAAACCCGCGAGCCATATAGGAAGCGCACGATCGGGAGTGCGATGAAACAGTTGACGATCTTGATAGCCACCGAGGCGGAGAGACCAATCGCGCCACACTTGGCCAAGCGCTTGACGAGGATCTCGATTTTCATGACGAAAGCAGTAGCTACTCGTCTCACAACTTCCACGCCTTCCCTGCCAAATTTCCTCCCCAACTTCCGCGCAAATTCATTGTAAAATTGACCCGGCCGGGCGATACCGTCCTGGACCCCATGGTCGGTTCGGGAACGACCCTCGTGGAAGCCCTGCTTACCAATCGCCGCGGAATCGGTCTGGACATTGACCCGTTGGCCGTCATGCTCGCCAGCGCCAAAACAACCGGGCTCGATGCCAAGGCAATACAGGCCGAAGGCCAACGAATGCTCACGGCGGCCAAACGCATGCTCCGGGAAAAACCGGAAGCTCTTGCAAAGGTATTCCGCCAAGAGTGGGATGCCGACACCCAAGAGTTCGTCGATTATTGGTTTGCCGAAGACACACAGATCGAGTTAATGGCCCTGGCAAGCCTGATTCGCGCCATCAAGGATGAGAAAATCCGTACCTTTTTAAAACTCGTCTTTTCGGCCATTATTATCACCAAGTCGGGTGGTGTTTCGCTGGCTTTTGACCTGGCCCATACGCGGCCCCATCGCGCCAAGGTGGTCTTTTCGCCCGAAGGCAAATTGGTGTTGGGTGAGGATCCGGCCGCCAATCCCTCGCCACGGATCCGCCTTCTCACCAAGACGCTGCGTTCTCCCCTTGTCGAGTTCGAGAAGCGTCTCAACGCCAACATAGAGAGCATCATCCCGCCGATATTCCCCAATATCCGCCCATTAGTGCTCTTTGCCGATGCCCAAGCCATGCCCTTGGCCGGCTCGTCCGTCGATTTGATCGTGACGTCGCCCCCCTATGCGGCGAACGCCATCGACTATATGCGCGCTCACAAATTTTCTCTGGTTTGGTTCGGGCAGAGCGTAGACAAGTTGAGCGCAAAACGCAAGGAATACATTGGCGCGGAATCGACGGGCGACATCAAATACGAGGTTCTGCCGCCACATACCACGGCCATCATCGACCGGCTCGCTGCGCTCGATAGCCGCAAGGCCAAGGTATTGCACCGCTACTATTCAGAGATGACGCGCGTTCTGCGCGAGATGCATCGGGTGCTCAAACCGGGCAAGGCGGCGATTGTCGTGGTCGGCAGCTCGACGATGCGCGGTGTCGACACCGAAACCCAGCTTTGCCTGGCCGAGATCGGCCGAACGATCGGATTTGAGGAGCCCATTATCGCCGTCCGCGACCTCGATCGCGATCGCCGCATGATGCCATCCGGCCATACAGTAGATGACGACTCACAGATTCAGAAACGAATGCATCAGGAATATGTACTTGGACTCCGCAAGCCCCTGCGGCGAAATGTGCCATATGTAGACACGATCCCCGCCATCACCCAGGTCAACGTGATATAGAACGCCTCCGCCTGCACCGTAAGATCGAACAATTGCCCGGTCAGGTTGACAGCTAGATGGAACAGGATCGCCGAGAGAGTACTGTGGTGAGTATGGTTATAGATCCAGGTCATCAACACCGACTGAGGCACCTTATCCAGCATGAACAGCCAGAAACGCGGTGTGCCCACGCCCAGACCCTCCTGGTAGGTGCCTGGAAGAAAGAATAGAGGCAGATGCCAGGCGGTCCACACCGCGCCCACGATCAGGCTGGCCGATAGCGGCCCCCAATGTCGTTGCAAGCGATCCTGGCCATAGCCGCGCCATCCCATCTCCTCCGGCAGCGGGCCAAAGAGGAGCAGGAAAAGCACATAGGGCAAAAGGGCAAAGGGGCGCCGCAGGAAGCGCGCCGCCTCCTCCGCACGAGCGCCTTGGCCGCCTAGCGCCACATCAAGTAGCGCCCCCAGTCCGGTGAGCGCCGGAATGAGCAACAACATGGCCAGCCACCAGCCTCCGCGAATGCGGCGCGCATCGATAATGCGCCGCCAATAACAGCGCCGTTCATTTTGCCCCTCTCGCAAACTCACCAACCCGATAGCAGCCACGGTGGGCCCAAGCCCGCCCAGATAGTGAAGCGCCCGTAACAGGAACGCGGGCCAAGTGCGCGCGAACAGCGCCGCCGGCAGCCAGAACAGCCAGCTCAACACTACTGCCAGTAGAAGGAACCACTCGCCGCAATGTCGGTTCCCCCCGTTGTTGTCGGGTGCGCATCCCCTAGGCCCACATCCTATCCTGCCACTAATATCGGCCATACTCCTCCGCTGCCTCATAGAGGGCACAGATATTCTCCGGCGGTACCTCCGGCCGCAGTGCCCAGCGCGGCGTGAGCACCAGGCCGCCCCCAGGTGCCAGATCCTCGATCCGGCGGCGCACTTCCTCGCGCACCTCCGCCGGCGTGCCAAAGGTCAACGTCTGCTGGATGTTGATCCCGCCCCAAAAGGCCAGCTCCGCGCCGAACTCGCGTTTGAGCCGCGCCGTATCGCCCATTTTGGGGCATTCCACCTGCACCGGGTTCAGGATATCCACTCCGATCTCGATGAAATCGGGGATCAAATCATAGATCTCGCCATCGCAATGCATGAAAATGCGCGCGTTTGAGCGGCTGCGCACGTAATCGAAAAAGGCCTTGTGTCTGGGTTTGACAAAACGCCTGTACACCGCTGGCGAAACCAACAAGCCGCTCTGCATGCCGAAATCATCGGTGGTACAGATGGCCACATCGATCCCATCGGGGCCCAGGGCGTCAAAGAGCCGCTCCGCGCGGGCCAGATCGAGCTCCAACAGCTTTTCCAACAAGGCATCCACAAAAGGCGGGTTGGTGGCCAGATCGATAAACCAATCGTCGCCGCATAGGAACCAGGCGTGGGCGAAAAAGGTGCCGCCGACGTTCATCACCAGCGCGCAATCGCTCTCGGCGCGCAACCGCCGCGCCTCGGCCACAAGGGCTGCGATACCATCCCCCTGGGTAGGGTCAGGCCACGGATAGGCCTCTACATCACGCACGGTACGCTCGCCAGCCAGAGGGTGGCTCACAGGGAAATAGTAGTAAACGCCGTACTTGCGAAAGCCGACGCCCAGCTCATTTTCATAGTATTGGTCGCTCTCCGAGGTGGCCGGCCGAGGGGTGAGGCTAATCACCTGCACATCACGGCTATCGAGGTCGAAATGGCGCAGCAGGTCCTCATGGGGCACCACCACATCGGAGACATCGCCCGCATATTGCATCGGCCGTTCAGGGAAGCCCAAGTGGCGGCGCAGGTTGCGATAGCACACATCGGTCATGGTATAAGCCCCTCGCGGCACGCGATCCGGCTCACGGTGATCGACGGCGGCGAGGAGACGTTCGCGATGCGTATAGACACCCATAGATACCCCCCATCTTAAAGTTGTAATACCGTCCCCCTCCCTGTACAATGAGCCCAACTCATCGCCAGCTCGCACCGTTCCGCAATAATTAGAGCAGGAGGGGCTTTCATGAGCGAGGCTATCGATCTCACCGGGCTCGTCGATGTCCACATCCACACCGCGCCCGATACCCGCCCGCGCTATGCCGATGACCTCCAGGTTGCCCGCGAGGCCGCGCAGGCCGGCATGCATGCCATCATGGTCAAATCTCACTGGACGCTGACCGCCGACCGGGCGGCCATCGCCGAGGGCGTCCTGCGCGCCGAGGGATACGGCCATACCCGCGTGGTCGGCGGGCTGGCCCTGAACGCGCCGGTGGGCTGGCTCAACCCGGCCGCTGTGGAGGTGGCCCTGGCCATGGGCGCCCGCGAGGTCTGGATGCCCACTCTCGACCTGGCCGGCCCCGGCCGGAGGCGCTGGCCCGGCGGGCCGGTGATCTGGGACGAGAACGGCGCGATCAAACAGGTCGTACACGATATCCTAGACCTTATCATCCAGGCCGACGTCACCCTGGGCACCGGCCATCTGCCGCCCCAAGAGACGGCCGCCCTGGTCAAGTTGGCCCACGAGCGCGGCTTGCGCAAAATCCTGGTCACCCACCCCGAGGCGCGTTTCCTGCGCATGAGCCCCGCCCTGCAGGAGGAGCTGGCCCTCGAAGGGGTCTACTTTGAACATTGCTACAACGACGTCATGCCGGTGGATGGCAGCCCAGGCGTCCCCCTGGAAGAGATCGCAGCCAACATCCGCCGCGTGGGCATAGAACACGGCGTCCTGTCTTCAGATTACGGCCAGGCGGGCCACCCCTCGCCCACCGAAGGCCTGCGCGAATATTTAGCCCGCATGTTGGCCCTAGGCTTTACCTGGCCCGAGCTGCAACGCATGGCCGGGGAGAACCCCGCCTACCTGATGGGCCTTTAGCCCGCTCAAGATCATCGCGCGCGCCGGCTGACCATGCCGTGTCTATGAGACGGCAAGCCCACGCTTAATCCATCATGGATGAGCCGGAGCAACCGGAGGCGTGGTGATGTCTCGCAAAAAGTCCATCACCGGCGGCACAACCACATCGGCGCGATAGTAGGCGGCATAATGGTCCAGGCCCGCGAGCGGCAACCAACGAACCTGTGGATTGTCCCGGACAAACTCTTGAGCACGAGGGGCAAAGACGACGTCCTCCGTGCCCACATAATACAGACAAGGCGGGGCATCGGCGGAGGATAAAGCGTCGGCATAATCAAAGCCCGGCAAGGCTTGCAGATAGGCGATCATCGCCGCCAGGTCGTTGGCCAGGAAGCGTTCTCGCTGTTGCTCGCTCCAGGCGGCGCCAAAGCCCGCGGCCATGTGCTTTTCGATCACCTCCAACCCCTGCCGCCAGGTGGCGATGCGCCTCTGGATCCCCTCTGGGTTCTGCGGATAGGGGTGAATACCGCCGATGATCAGCGAGCACAGCCGCTTTGGCGCGTCGCGGGCCAGCGCGAACCCCACTCGCCCGCCCATTGAGTAACCCCAATAGTGGCTCGTATGTATCCCCTCTGTATCGAGCACCGCTAGCACGTCGAGGGCCTGCTCTTGCGGCGCATAGGCTTCGGCACGGGTGGGTTTGTCGCTCCGACCATGCCCGCGAGCATCCGGCAATAACAAGCGAAAGAAGGGGGCAAGCCTCTCCACATAACCGAATTCGTACCAATCGAGCGAGCTGCCACAAAAAGCGTGATAGAGGAGCAGGGGCGGCCCCTGTCCCTCTACACGATAGTGAATACGCACGCCGGGTCCCTGCGCGTAGGGCATCCTCTCGCCTCCTTTGTTTGAGCATATCCTGACTTGCGCCCCCGCGCAAGCGCCTCTTCGAAAGCCGACCGCCCTAGAAAGGGCACGCCGCAGCGCGCAACAGATCGGCGGACCTGTACGTATTAGGCGCCCTGGGTCTCGTTCATTGCCCTCACGGCCGTCCGCGCCGGAGGCCTGCGACGGATCGAGCCCTTCTATCAGCTCGAATCCGGGCTGACCTTTCTCCAGCCCTATTGGTACATGATTTACTATATCGTCGTGCTGCTCTTTCTCGGCCTGTCCGTCGCCATCGGGCGCCGCGCGGGGTGTCACTATCTCTGCTGGATGGCGCCTTTTATGATATTAGGCCGCAAACTGCGCAACCTGACCCGCTGGCCAGCTTTGCACCTTGTCGCCATGCCAGAACGCTGCACCCAATGCGGCCGTTGTGTCGCCACCTGCCCCATGAGCCTGCCCGTGAGCGATCTGGTGCAACGTGGCGATATGGAGCACGACGAATGCATCCTCTGCGGCAATTGTGTGGATACTTGCCCGCATGACTCTATTCGCTACCGTTTCTCCAGCGGCTAACCACTGAGGAACGAGGCTCCATTTAGCTATGAGCGCTGGCGCGCCGTGCTCCGACGCGCTATACTCTGTGGAAACTGTATGCTTTGGAGGCGCCCATGCGACAA
>JACIWY010000379.1 GCA_014360745.1 Chloroflexota bacterium | reverse complement strand
GACCGTCTTTTTCATCGTCCTACTCGCATTCTGTTGCTAGCCAGGCCAGACAAAACCCTACAAACGCTGTCCGTCAGTATTCGATATTCAGATCCGCGTCGCTCGTCACCCGTACCCAAAAACCGCGATTCGGCTCGAATTGGCTCAGATCATTGGCGTACGCTGGCACCAGTGGATCGTAAAGCTTCCAGGGATCGTTCACGTCATCGGCCTTGTAGGCATAGACACTACTGACCTGGCCCAGGATCCCCGCCAACACGGTGGACACACCGCGCACGTCGTCGCTGGGCCAACTGATCAAGTTCCAGCCGCCGTTGGCCGCGCTCAAATGCAAGGTCGTGGAGGTCGGCGGGGTGCCCGTGACGGTCAACACGGCGTTCTGGGTGACGTGCACCCAAAAGCCCATCGTATGATCCAGATTGGTCAAGGTGCCACCAACGCCGGGCTGATACGATTTCCAGACGCCGCCCTGATAGGCCTGCACCAGATCATACTTGCCGGCGATGCTGGCCAACACATCGGCCACGGCGGTCGAGCTCGGCTGTAAACGCAGAGAGACCAGGTTCCAACCGTCGTTCATGGCGTTATAGACCAAGGGAATTTGCTGGGAATGCACGGCGCCGCCGGCCTTGGCCACATCCACAAAATGGATGTACTCGTTGCCGTCGCCCATGGAGTCGATGCGAAAGTCGGCGCCACCTTGCTGGCCGTTGGCGAAACGGGCATCGGTCAGGGTAAAGCGCGCGTCTTTCCAGGTGTTCGAATTGGTCTTGGTGATCGTCCCGGCCACTTTGTAGGGATTGCCCACGGCGTCATAGTGAAGCTGCCAGGTGTCATAGCCGCGATCAAAGTAACGCACGAGGATGGTGACCTCAACGGGGCCGCCGTTGATGTAGTGGTCGTCGATCTTGAACCACATGTAGCGGTTCCCGCTGGTCTCGTCGGTGCGGCGGCAGATCCACCCTTCCTTAGAAGGGCCGAGGAACGTTTGATTGGCCTCGATGGCGGGGTTCACCGTCGCCGCCTCGCCGTAATAATCATAGTACCCCTCGGCCACCAGTTGCCGCTTGCTGCGATAGGTGGTGGGCACAGTGCGCCCGCCGGCGATGTTATCATCCTGGATAAGCCACCAGGAATAATTGCCCTTTTGGGGATACCAGTTATCCTTGTAACCCGTCTCACGCAGGGCCACCCAGACGCTGGGCGTCTCGTCGATGTGCTTGCCCAAGTAGCGATTGGCCCAGCCCATGGTGGCGATATTGGCATAGAGCGGCGTCACCACGGGATCATCGGCCTCACCCTGGTAAAGCACCGAACGTTCGGCGGTGATATAGTCCGCGCGCCGGCTCAGCGCCGCCGCGACCCCCCAGAAAAAGGTGATGGCATCGGGGGTCATGTAATGGTACATCTCAAAGCCCACCGGCACCCAAGGGGTTATGTTCCCTGCCTCAGCCTGGTTCAGCAACAGGTCGTATTTGCCACAGCCCCGCAGGGTGGGATGGTTGCGCAGGTCGATCCACTCTTGAACGGCATAAAGCCCGGCAGGAAAGAGGCCCACGCCGCGAGAGACAGCATACTCGCTAAAGGTTTTGCGGTCGCATTCCGATTTAAAGCGCGGTGCGTTGGGCAGGAGCAGGTTGGTGTAATCAAAGGCATCGGCGTATATGGCCGTAATCTGGTTGACGATGTCCGCCCATTGCCAGCTCGACACGCCGTCGGCCGCCATGGCCGCGGCCACGCAATCGTCATCTTGGTCATCGCACGGCTGCGCTTCGCCGAACTTGCCCACACCGATCTGGATGAACTCCAGGTTGGGGTGGCCGTCGTAACGGGCTGCCAGCGCTTGGATGAACTTGCGATACTCGTTTAGATAAACCGGGCTCCAGTATTTGGGGATTTCGAACCCGCCGCAGTTCACTTTTCCCGCGCCCTTTTGGAAGACGAATTGTGGCACGCGAATGGGCGGATCGGTAGGGTTGTTCTGGTTGGCCCGCCCGTTGAAGGTAATGATGCCGATGGCCGCCTTCTTGCCCTTGGCCACCTGGGCGGCGATAAAATTGTCGATGTATTGCCATTCATACTGGTTTTCCAGCGGATTCAATTGATCCCAGTAGAATGACTGATGGCCTCCGACCAGATTGTATTCGTTGGGGTCCAGATTGCGGTTGTCGCGCGCCGCGTAAAAGCCCGGCGTCCTGCCCGAGCTGACCCACTGCGGCTGAGGCGCGGCCAGCAAGGCGCGCCCATCCGCCTGCACCGGCTCGGGGCCCGGCCCACCGACTTGGTCTGACTCATCGCCGACGGGCTCCGCGCCAGGCCCGGCCGAACGCGGACCCGGCCCCTGCGCCGCTATAGGAAAAGCCATCAAACAAAGCGCCAGCAGCAAAAGCAGAGCCGCTTTTATAGATGTTATCCTCATTCGTATTCCTCGCTATCGTCTGGGAATTGTCGTGGGGCGTGGCTGCTCATACCATCAATTCGAGCACGGGAATGGAATATCCAGCCTTGAAAAGAGGAATATAGTATCAAGTTGCCGCATCATAGCACATCTATGGGCGACGACCAAACCGCCGACGAACGATATGTCTAATCTTTTATGACGCAAAGGCACCCCAAAGGTTACGACTTGGATCAAGCTTGCATCTCACCCGATAGATATTCCATCATAAAAGCATAGCTTTTTGATGAAAAAAGGCGCCCTGGTTTCTTGCCATTCGTTCATCTAACGTTCAAGCCCAGATATTGGCGGATGACTTGAGCAATGGTGCATTCAGGCGCCCGATAGGGCATAAAGGTGCGCTCCCCTGCCTCACTCAGCGCGGCGGGGAGTTGATCGACATGCCGACACCAAATCAAATGCCCGCGTCGTTCCAGGGCGCGCAGCAGATCCTCCTGATGCAGGTCGTAGCGATCGGGGTTGCTCAACGCGACCAATTTGATCCCGCGTTGCAACACCTCGATGGTCGTGCCCAGCCCGCCATGGGCCACGACCAGCCTGGCGCGCTCATAATAGGGATCGAGGGAGGGCGCGAAGCGGAAATACTCCATGTGCCGGGGCACATATTCTCCACGGCCGATTTGAGCCACCACCTCCTCGTCAAGCATGGGGGCCAGCTCGTCCATCTTTTGGATCAAGGCGTCAAAATCGGTGGTGCCAACGGTGACCAAGATCATAGCTGCCTCCCAAGTGGCGGGCACCGGCGCCACAGACGCCGCCCGGCGTGCCCACCATTTTATTAGAACAGGCGCCCGGCATAGACGGCCTTTGAATAGCGTTCGGCCAATTCCGGCCACTGCACAAAAAAGAGATTGGCGACCCGATACATGATCCGCCCGGTGAACGACAAGGCCGTAACCCGCGAGCCGGTTTCTATAAAGACAACCCGCACGCCGCTGAGCCGGGCCAATACGCACACCGGCACCGCCACCGAGGGGCCGGAGCTGAGCACAACGTCAGGACGAAACTCGCGCAACGCACTCCAGCTTTGCCAGGCGCTGAATAGCGTGCGCAAAATGTCGCGCATCAGGTGATGTTCCTTGTCCCTTGGGCGCATGACGCGATAGATCGGCCCTGGCCGGGTGATCTTGGCCGCCGACACCTGATCCTCATCGACCATCAAATAGCCATACTCCAGATCAGCGCCGAGCATCTCGACCAGCGTCACCATCTCCTTGGTATGCCCGCCCTCGCCCAAGACCACAAGCGCTTTCATGAGTATCCCCGCCTCCCCTTTGGAGCGCGCCGGGCATTCGGCACCCGTCGTCTGCGCGCCAGCACCTCTTGGTACAACGCCACAAGCCGGCGGGCCTCTCCCTCGGTCTGCAGATGACGGATCGCCTCGCGGCCCCGCGTGCGGCCATCCCCAGCCTCGCCTCGATAAGAGAGGGCCAATTCCAGCTTGGCGGCCAAGTCCTCCGGCGTCTGTCGGGCCAGATAACACCCCTCCACACCGGCGATCACCTCGGCCACATCGCCCACATCGGTAGAAACGATGGGCACATTACAAG
>JACIWY010000378.1 GCA_014360745.1 Chloroflexota bacterium | reverse complement strand
CGCATTAGCTATGTGTTGAACAAAGAGGCGGTTCGTGTGGAGGTCTATCTGTTTGATGAAGCGGGGAACAAGTACCCGGTGCCGGAGGACGAGATTCGCGAGATGGGCGCGCCTGGCACCCACGAGCACGATTACGATGCCGGGGTTGACCTGGGCGCTCCCCCGCCGCCCGACGGCGTCTATACCGTCGTGGTGGAAGCGGAGGATTTCGTCGGCAACAAGGACAGGATCGAGGGGCGCTTGGAGATCGAGGGGGGCGGCGTGCCCATGGTCGAGATCGTCAACCGCGCGGCCCAATTCTCGCCCGATGTGGTGCCCCTAGGCGGGACGCTGACCTTCACCTGCACGGTCAAGAATATCGGCACGGTGCCCGTGCGCACCAAAGGGCCCGAGTCGGGCACCACTTACACAACTGCGGAGAATTTCAACACCCTCGGCGAGTATGAGGAGCCGGGGCTCTTTCGGGTCGGCCTCGATTATGAGGGCAACAGCGCCGGGCGCGTCTATCCCTTCCGCTGGCAGTTGGGCACAGACGAAGAGTTGGCCCTTCTGGAAACGGAGATCGGCCCTCAAAAGTATCTTCTGCCGGGGCAGACGGCGACCGTCGTCGGCCATCTGCGCATCGTGGACAAGCCGGTCAAAACCGAGCCTTATTTCTGGCTCGGTTTGATCCACGAACAGGTGTGGATTGTCCAAGACCGCGTCGAGCCTACCTCCATCCCCATCGGATATTGAGGCCGCATGTCCCTAGATCTCGGCGTCATCATTGTCAGCTACAACACCCGCGAGCTCACAGCCGATTGTTTGACTTCGGTTTATAATAGTCTGTGTGCCTCTGCGCTGGCCGCTCAGGTGTGGGTGGTGGACAATGCCTCGGAAGATGGCAGCGCCGAGATGGTCGCGCAACGGTTCCCCCAGGCGACCTTGATTCGCAGCGAGCGTAATCTTGGCTTTAGCGGGGGCAACAACTTGGCCCTGCGGGCGATGCTTGCGGGGAGCGACCCGCCACGCCATGTGTTGTTGCTCAACTCGGACACCCTCGTGCACGCCGGCGCCCTGGAGGCGATGGTCGCCTGGCTCAACGATCACCCCGCCGTGGGCATCGTCGGAGCGGCGTTGCGCTACGCCGATGGCGGCTTTCAGCATAGCGCCTTTCGCTTCCCCACCTTGCCCATGATCTTTTTCGATTTCTGGCCTTTGAACCACCGCCTGTTGAACTCGCGGCTCAACGGACGTTATCCGCGGAAACTCTACGAGGCAGGACGGCCTTTTCCCATCGATCACCCTTTGGGCGCGGCGTTGATGATCCGTTGGGCCACATTGGAGCAGATCGGCCTGTTGGACGAAGGCTATTTCATGTATTGCGAAGAGATCGATTGGTGTATGCGGGCTAAGAAGGCCGGGTGGGAGGTCTGGTGTGTGCCCCGGGCGGTAATCACCCACCTCGAGGGGCGCAGCGCGGCGCGCTTTCGCGAGCGCATGTATGTCGAGCTATGGCGCAGCCGCTACCGGCTTTTTGCCAAGCACTATGGCCCGCTCTACCGCTCTCTGGCCCGGCTCCTCGTTCGCGCGGGGATGGTGTGGCAGGTGGGCAAGGTGCGGCGCGCCCTAGAGCGAAACGAAATCGATCGCCAAGAAGCGGGTCGCCGGCTTGCTGCCTATCGCCGGGTCCTAGAGCTGGAGATGGCCGGCGCTCTCTCGGCGAGCTACGGGCCTTCTTCCGAACCTGCGCGAGAGGATCTGCCCGACCTCGCCGTCGGCGTGCTGGCCGGCAACAGCGCCGAGGACATCGCCGCGTGCCTGGAAAGCGCCTCTTGGGCTCAGGAGCGCATCGTCGTTCTCGATACGCGCAGCAACGATGGCACCGCCGAGATCGCGCGCGCCATGGGGGCACGGGTAGTGCCCCATCCTTTTCAGGATTTTGGCCGGCAACGCGAGTTCGGCCTGTCGTTGCCGCGCAGCGAGTGGCTTTTCTACCTAGATACGGACGAACGCATCACGCCCGAGTTGGCAGAGGAGTTGCGGCGGGTCATAACGCAGCACGACATCGTGGGCTGGTGGGTGCCGAGGCGCAATATCATCTGGGGGCGCGAGATTCGTCATGGGGGGTGGTCGCCGGACTATCAGCTTCGTTTGCTCAAGCGGGGCCATGCCCATTACGACCCTTCTCGTCCGGTGCATGAGACCGTCCTGCTCGATGGCCCCGAAGGATTCTTGCAGCAACCGCTTTTGCACTATAACTATCGCACCATTGGCCAGTTCGTGGCTAAGCAGCGACAGTACGTAGGCTTTGAGGCCGAGATTCTGTATCGGCGCGGGGTGCGGCCCAAACCGTGGACGTGGCTCTCTCAGCCGTTGCGCGAATTTTGGCGCCGTTATATACGGTTGAGGGGGTATCGCGATGGGATTCACGGGCTGTTGCTGTGTGGCCTGGTGGCCTATTATTACGGTTTCGTGGTAACGCGCCGACTGAGTCGGCGCTGGCGCCAAGGGTGATATTGGGGCAACAAAACAGGGCAGGCACGCGCCTGCCCTGTTTTGTCTTGTCGAGCTCGGTTCAGGCCAACTCGGGGATGAGCAGGCCGTACCCGCCATCGCGGCGGCGATAGACGACGTTGAAACCGCTGGTAGCCATGTTGTAAAAGATGAAAAAGTCGTGGCCCAGCAATTCCATCTGTTCGATAGCTTCTTCGACATCCATGGGCCGCGTCTCGAAGCGCTTGATGCGAACGATGCTTTGCCCCTCCTCAGGCTCCGGCTCGACTTCCAGTTCCGCCTCAGCCAACTCTTCTAGCTGATGACGGTTCTGAGAACGCCAGTGTTTGCCTTTGTAGCGCCGAATCTGGCGCGACATCTTTTCCAGGACGGCGTCGATGGAGCTGCGCATATCGGCGGAACGTTCCTCGGCGCGCAAGACCGCGCCCTTGTTGCTAAAGAGGGTCAACTGAGCCACCTGGCTGTGTTCGGGGCTGCGCGTATTCTGGTTCGTCAGTTCGACGCGCGCCTCATGAATATCGGGCAAATAGCGGTCAAGCTTGCTGACTTTTTTCTCGATATAGGTGCGCAAGGAATCGCCTAGATCGAGGTTTCTGGTTGTGATCATGATTTCCATCATCCCAACTCCTTTCTTACGGCCCGAAGCGCATATCGAGATAGGAAAACGGTAGGGCAGGTTGGGAAACGCGCATGCGGGAACCGATGCCATTCGAGAGTTGTGGGATCATATCATGATTGGTCGCGGTTGTCAAAGGTTTGTTATTGCCCATCTGATAGGTGCATGGGCGAGCGGATAGGGCGTGTCCGTGCCTCCAAATGACGCTTGTGGCCTTGACTTGGCATCCACCTGGTGAGACAATGGCTCGGGCTTGGTCATACATCACAAGGAGTATCCGAAAAGATGAAACCCTTGCGCAAACATGTGGCCTTGGCCGTCGATGGGGGGGGCATCAAGGGAGTCTTGGTGACGCGTGCCCTGGCCATGGTAGAGGATCATCTGGGGAGCCCGGCCAATGAATGGGTGAACCTGGCCGTGGGCACCTCGACCGGATCGATCGTCTCCGCCGGCGTGGCTTCGGGCCTGACGGGCCAAGAGATGCACGCTTTGTATACCGAATTGGGCGACGATGTCTTTCAAAACACCTGGCGCAAGGCGTTATGGCCGCTTACCTGCTATCGCTATTCCAGTCGCCCGCTGGAGGATGCCTTGCGCAGATATCTGGGCGATCGCTTGCTCTCGGGCCTACGTGCTCTGGCCAAGCCGGTGGATATAGTCATCACCGTTTTTGACCTGCTGGAAAACCGTACGCGCTTTCTCAAGCCCTGGAAGGAGGCGTATGCTCATTGGCCCTTGATCAAGGCGGTGCTGGCTTCCTGCGCCGTGCCCACCTACTTTCCCCCTGTGGACGACCGCTATGTCGACGGCGGAGTCGGCTCTTATGCCAATCCTTGTTATGTGGCTGCCTATGAAGCCTGGAATGTCTTGGAGTGGGATCTACAGGAGACCACCTTGATCA
>JACIWY010000377.1 GCA_014360745.1 Chloroflexota bacterium | reverse complement strand
GCCGAATTACCTGACGATGGTAACGCGGACGGATTTGCGGGTCAAGAAGTGGCGCGCCTTGTAGAACATGCCCCGGCGAAGACTCGGAAATGTTTACATATCGGTTACTATTTTGCCATATGCTGGCTACATTTTGGCTTTAAATTGGAACCAGAAAAGGTGGTCATACGTTGCACTGTGTGATCGGCAATGGAAAAGGGGGAAGGAAGATGATAGAGCTCACGATTCTTTCGCTAGTGATCTGCTTGGTGACCCTCTCTATTAACGAGCATGCATGGACGCGCCCGCGACGCTAGCGGGCGGTGCGGAAGCTGCGGAGGAAATATTCAATGGGAGTGCCCCGTCTTCGATATCGTCAAAGAGGCCGGCCATGCCTGGGCTGACAATTCTCGCGCTGCTTTTATGTTTGAGCCTTTTGCTCTGGGTCGGTAGCTATGAGCGAAAGCTCTGAGCTTGGCCTCTTTCGTTTCTCTTTTGTGTCCACCCTTTTACGATCCGATTTCGTGATTGCGCTTGCCAAAGCACGCTCTTACAGTTTGAACGCGATATAAAACCGTGCCTATAGGTTGGGACGTCGACCTCCTGCCAACCCACTATCGCTAAAACATCATATTGGCGGGAGGCCGACGTCCCCTTAAGCCCTTTACTTGACCGGAGGAGACCCGAGCCAAGGAGGGCTCAGGATAATAGCGCGGTTAGCTCTTCCGGCGTGGTAACGGGGGGCATGCAGGTATTGTTTCGACAGACGTAAGCGATCGCTTTTCCGTCTGGCCAGGCCTTGCCACGCAAGAGCGGCACAACCTGGTTCATGCCTGGCTCACCAACGGCCAGCAGAGCATGAGGCCGATATCCCTCGCGGGCCGCAGTGACCAACGCCGCTCTCTCCGGCACGTCGACGCCCAATATCGCGATCTCTTGTCGCTCAGCGAGCAAGAGATCCAGGGCAACGAGCCAATTGGCGAAGCCCAATGGATAGCTGCGCAAAAGCTCGACCTGTGCGGCGATGTCTTTTTCAGCGATGCGCAAGTAGGCTTCGTCCTGGGCCAGGCCGGCCAACTCGATGAATGCCAGAGCGGCCATAGAATTCCCTGAAGGGATAGCATTGTCCTGCAACTCTCTGGGGCGCATGATCAGTTCTTCGTGGTCATCGGCCGTGTCGTAGAAACCATCTTGGTCCCGGAAATGGACCATAATCTGTTCGGCCAACTGGCGCGCGGCCACGAACCAACGCGCCTCGAAGGTGGTCTGATAAAGGGCCAGCAGGCCCTCGAGAACGTGGGTATGATCCTCTAGATAACCTTGGAGGCGAGCCTGGCCATCTTTCCAGATGCGTCGCAAGCGGCCGTCGTCGTCGCTCAGAGCGCTCCATATAAAATCGGCGTTGCGCACAGCGGCACGCACATAATCATCGCGATGAAGCACACGCCCGGCCTCGGCCAGAGCGGCTAGCATCAAACCGTTCCAGGAGGTAAGCACCTTCTCGTCGCGTCTCGGGTGCACGCGGCGCTCGCGTTCCTCAAATAGCTTGCGACGAGCCTTCGCCAGAGCGTCTCGCTCTTCCAGAGAGCCGACGAGGGCGAGGATGTTCCGCCCTTCGAAGTTGCCCTCCTCGCTGACGCCATAGGCGCTCATGAAACGGTCGGCCTCCTCGGCCAATAACCGGCGGATCTCCTCCGCGCTCCAGAGGTAGAACTTGCCCTCGACCCCTTCGCTGTCAGCGTCCTGGCTGGAGTAAAAACCCCCTGCAGGGTCGGCCATCTCGCGTAATACATAGTCCAAGGTCTCTTCGGCGATAATGCGAAAGAAAGGTTCGCCGGTGAGTTGCCAGGCATGAAGGTAAACGCGGGCCAATTGGGCATTGTCATAGAGCATCTTTTCAAAATGGGGTATCAGCCAATACTCGTCCACCGCGTAGCGATGGAATCCTCCACCAAGTTGGTCATACATCCCGCCACGGGCCATGGCTTTGAGCGTGTCCGTGGCCATACGTCGGGCGTTTGTCGAGCCTGTCCGCACAGCATAACGCAAGAGGAATTCGATGATCATGGGCTGAGGGAATTTGGGCGCACTTCCCCAGCCGCCGTAATGAGCGTCGTATTGCCCGGCCAGGGCTTCGGTCGCTTCCGCCAAAACGCTCTCTGTGAGCGGGGCCTCTTCGGCGGCAGGGGCCTGGCTTTGCGCCAAAAGATCGCGTAGCTGCTCGCCGCTACGTTCCACCTCGTCACGACGTTGATGCCAAGCTTCGAGCACTGCGGCCAACACTTCCATAAAGGAAGGCATGCCATAACGGCGTCGCTTGGGAAAATAAGTGCCTCCGAAGAAGGGTTTGCCGTCAGGGGTCAAAAACACCGACATGGGCCAGCCGCCGCGCCCGCTAATGGCCTGTACTGCGGACATATAGATCCGATCCAGGTCGGGCCGCTCCTCGCGGTCTACCTTGATATTGACAAACCCTTCGTTCAGCAAGGCCGCAGTCTCTGCGTCTTCAAAAGATTCATGAGCCATGACGTGGCACCAATGACAAGCCGAATAGCCGATGGATAAAAAGATGGGCTTGTCTTCGCGGCGGGCCCGCTCCAGCGCCTCTTGCCCCCAGGGATACCAATCCACAGGGTTGTCAGCATGTTGACGCAGATAAGGGCTCGATTCCTCGGCCAATCGATTGCTCATAACCGTACTCCTAAAGGGTTTTACAAGGCAGGATGCCTTCGTAACCCGGTTATCTCAAACTAGATATAAAGCGTTATCACCGATTCACGGGCGTCGTGGATAAAGGCGCCGACGCCGCCGCATTCATCGACCAAATCTTGACGTAGGTCCTCGGGCTTGATCCCCATGATGTCCATGGTCATGTCACAAGCGATGATCTTGCCGCCCAGCTCCTTATAGTCGCTGAGCAGGCGTTCCAACGAGGCTACGTTGGCCTTTTTCATGCGCCGCTTGACCATCCACTTGCCCAATCCTAGGAAGTGCATCTTGCTCAGCGGTCCCTTGTCCAAACCGCCCTTCTTGAGGCGCATCAGTCCCCAGAAGGTGAAAAAGAGAGATGCCTCCATACCCATGGCCAACGCGCCATTGGCGATGATCAACGCGCTGTACAGTTTATCCATATCGCCGCTCTGTACGACGATGGTCAGGCGTTCGGGCTTGTTCTCTGCCATGGCTCCCCCTTGATTAACGTCGAATGCGAATTTTCCAATCTCGGTCGGTGCCTTCGACACTGAGCAATTCCAAGTTCAAAGCCTGAACGGCCATGGGGATCTCTTTTTTAGAGGCGGGATGCGTGCCTATCACTTCGATAATATCCCCCGGCTTGGCTTTGCGGATTGCTTTGCGTGTCTCTACCAAAGGCACGGGGCAGGTTTCGTTCCGGCAATCTACCTTGATCTCGGCCATGGGTCCCCCTTATTCTGTGAATTCGACCGTGACCTGTTGGATATCCCACAGTGGCTCGATCTTTTCGATGATCTCTTCGCGAATGTTGTTGGCGAACTGGTGATCGGCGGGCAGATCGACGACAACGCGCACCCGCCCGTCCTCTAGCGTCACCTCTTTGACCATGTTGGTGCGCACCAAATCCAGGCCCACCACCGGATTCATGACCTTACGCAGCCGGCGGTTGATCTCTTCTAGATCGGTGGGTTTGCGTTCTTTGATCAGACCATGGCGTTCCTCATAGTTTTGGATGGCCGAACGCAAACCCTCGACGGCCAATACCGAGCAGTGCGCCTTGATGGGCGGCAAGCCGCCCAACGCTTCAGAAGCCTCCTTCCAAGTAATCTTTTTGGCTTCTTCCAAAGTCTTGCCCTTGGCCAGCTCGGTAATGATCGAGCCGGTGGCGATGTTGGATGCGCAGCCGTACGATTCGAAGCGGATATCCTTGATTCGCTTGGTTTCTTCATCTACCTTGAGGTAGACGGCGACCATATCGCCGCAGGCCGGGCTACCCTCGGTGGCTTTGGCGTCGGCATCTTCTAGACGTCCAACGTTCTTGGGATGCTTGAAATGTTCCATGACGAGTTCGCTGTATGGCAATGG
>JACIWY010000376.1 GCA_014360745.1 Chloroflexota bacterium | reverse complement strand
TTGAGATATGGGAAGAGGATCATCACGAATGAAACTCAGTGGGTGGCAGGAAATAGAAAGCGTTTTGCCCGCAGGAAGATATTTTATGCAGGGCGACGAAGCGTGCGCCGAGGGAGCCATTGCCGCAGGTTGTGACTTTTATGCGGGTTACCCAATCACCCCGGCCAGCGAGATCATGGAGACTATTTCTCGACGCTTTGCCGAGTTGCCCGGGCGCACCTTTGTGCAAATGGAGGATGAACTGGGCTCCATCGCCGCGGTGATCGGCGCAGCATGGGCCGGGGCCAAAGCGATGACGGCCACTTCCGGCCCGGGCTTGAGCCTCATGCTGGAGAACTTGGGCTATGCCATTATGACCGAGACCCCCCTGGTATTGGTCGATATTCAGAGAGCAGGCCCCAGCACCGGCCAGGCCACGCGACCCGCCCAGGGCGACGTGATGCAGGCGCGCTGGGGAGCTAGTGGAGATTACGAACTGATCGTGCTCTCGCCTTGGTCGGCCCAAGAAATGTACGATGAAACGATGCGTGCTTTTAACTTGGCCGAGCGCTTTCGCGTGCCGGTACTGGTCTTAGGAGACGAAGGGGTAGGCCATCTGCGCGAAAAGGTCACCGTATCGGCAACAACCCGGGTGTATAATCGCATTAGCGAAGGCGGGCCACCCTTTGGCGAACAACTGGTGCCCCCTATGCCGAGTTTTGGCCAGGGGCAAAAGTTGTTGGTAACCGGCTCGACCCACGACGCTTATGGCTATCGGCGAACGGCCGATAGCAAAGCCCAGGCGACCCTTGTACAGCGCCTGGTGGACAAGATTACAACCCAAAAGGCCGAGATCGAGCATTATGAACGGCTCTTGTGCGACGATGCGCAACTCGATGTGCTGCTTATCGCTTACGGCTTTACGGCGCGCAGCGCCTATCGCGCGGCCCTTGACCTGCGTGCTGAGGGGGTTCGCGCAGGCTTGTTACGCCTGGTTACTCTATGGCCCTTTGCCGAGGAGGCAGTGCGCGACATAGCCGCCCGGGCGCGCTTCGTCCTTGTCCCAGAGATGAATCGCGGGCAATTGCTGCGCGAGGTCCAGCGCGTCGCGCCTATAGCGCGCGGCTACCATCGGACAGACGGCGAGGTGATCGAGCCGGGCGAGATCGTCGCGGCGGTAAAGACGGAGTTGGTGTCATGAAAGCGGGCACGACGACCTCTATTAAGCGCATGATCCGCACGGAAGGGTTCCCTACCCCTTTTTGCCCCGGGTGTGGTCATGGCATTCTTCTCGGAGCTATCTTACGGGCTATCGATGAGTTGGGTTGGTCGATGGATGACATCGTCTTTGTGTCGGGCATCGGGTGCGGCGGCTGGATCCCAAGCCCGCATTTTGCTGCCGACACATTGCATGTCACCCACGGCCGGCCGGTGGCCTTTGCCACCGGCGTCAAATTGTACAACCCCGAGCTCAAGGTGGTCGTCATCGGCGGAGACGGCGATATCGCCTCCATCGGCGGCAATCACCTCATCCATGGAGCGCGGCGCAACCTGGACATGACGGTCATCTGTGCCAACAACGGCATCTATGGCATGACCGGCGGGCAGGTGACACCTACCACCCCGCGCGGAGCCCGCACGGTGACGACACCCCAAGGCAACCCCGATCGTCCCTTCGATCTGAGCCGTTTGGTGGCCGCAGCAGGCGCGAGCTATGTAGCACGGTTCTCGGTCTTTCACATTCGCCAGCTCATACGGGCTATCAAAACCGCGTTGGAGCACCCAGGGTTTTCTTTTGTAGAAGCCATCTCCGGCTGCCCGGTGCAATTCGGCCGGCGCAACGCGCTGGATACACCTGTAGAGATGTTGCGCTATTTTCAAGAACGCTGCATTAGCATCGCCCGAGCGCGGGTGCTGCCGCCGGAGCAACTCGAAGACAAGATCGTCATTGGCGAGTTTGTGCGCTAATTCCTTTCCTCCACGTGACCTCATGGCAACCGAATACCGTTTACAAGAGATCGAAGCTTTAAGAGATATTCGCTACCACCGCACACCGGAAAGGCGCATTCAAAGCGAGGAAGAGGCGCTGGCCTTTGTCAACGAAGTTGGTTTCTGCTTTCTCTTTAGCGCCAAAGGGATCGAGATGCCCACCTTATGGGCAGCAACGGTGGGCTCAAGGCGTCCTCTTCCCCACACCCATCACGATCCCGATCTGGGCAAGGTATGGCAATGGAAGGATTCTTTGCCCGCCAAAGGGGCCCTTTTTTATGGCAAGCTCCTGCTTGGCAAACCGATGCTCATCTCGTTGGAGTGGTTGCCCTTCTTTTATGCGCTATCACCCAACTATGGGGACGAGGATGATTATTTAACGCAATATCAAGAAGGGCTCATGACGGTGGAAGCCAAAAACGTTTACGAAGCGCTGTTGAATGAAGGAGCTATGGCCACCAGCCGCCTGCGACAGGCAGCGGGGCTGCCAGGCGGAGGAGCCAACGCGCGCCGTTTCGAGCGGGCGCTGGCCGAACTACAACGAGAACTCAAGATTGCCAAAGTAGGCATCTCCGATGCCAATCGTTGGGGTTATGCCTATGTGTACGATCTTTTCCAACGACGCTTCCCCGATGTGCCCGAACGAGCGAGAAAGATTAGCACCGATGAGGCACAGAGCCGGTTGTTGTTGTGCTATCTGCACAATGTGGTCGCGCAAATCGAATCGGCGGCCCGCCGACTATTCGGCTGGGACGAATGGGAATGGCAGAGACTCTTGCAGCGGTTAGAAGATCGAGACCTAATCGTGCGAGGGGTGCGCATCATCGGCTCGCCGGGGCGTTATCTGATGGACAAGAACGCATTTCATCATAAGCCAGGAGGATAGATGTCGATGCAAGGTAAACCGTTACAGGGACGGACGGCTTGGGTGACCGGCTCTTCGCGGGGAATCGGCAGGGTAATCGCCGAGCATCTGGCCAGCCTTGGCGCAAATGTCGCGGTAACCGGTACCACGCGCTTCTCGACGCGCGCTTTTCAAGAGGCCGAGTCGATCGATGCGGTAGCAGAGCAGCTTGCCAATACCTATGGCGTGCGCACCATAGCACTCTGGGGCGATTTAACCCAAGAAGAGGTCGTGCGTGAGCTCGTTCAGGAGATTCATGATAAATTGGGCCCTATTCATATCTTGGTCAATTGCGCAGGCGGAGACATTGGCGTAGCCGGCGTAACCGGTCCTATGGCCGGTAAACCGGCGGGCAACAACGCCATTGACATTTCCCTCGCCGACATACGCGCGGTGCTGGATCGCAACCTGATGACATGCATCCTCTGCTGCCGCGAAGTGGCGCCCGAGATGCGCGATCGTCGGGAGGGGTGGATCGTCAACATCGGCAGCATCGCCGGGCTGAAGGGCAACGAAACCCAGGCTATCTATTCCACGGCCAAAGCCGCCGTACATGAATACACCCGCTGCCTGGCGGCTCTGTTGCGCCCTTATAATGTACACGTCAACGCCGTCGCGCCGGGCAGCACGGTGACGCCCCGCTTTGTGGCCAGCCGCACGGTGGACGAGGACCGTATGGTACAGGACGGCACCTTGACGCGTTACGGCTGGCCGATCGAAATCGCTCGGGCGGTCGGTTTTCTTGTCTCGGAGGGAGCCTCGTATATTAGCGGGCAGGTGTTGCGGGTGGACGGCGGCGAACAGTTGTGGCCCAGTTAAAAGAGCGGCGACCGCCCGTGCGACCCAGTGCTCGACTCGCACGTATAGAGGGCAACGCAGGGCGATCATGGGGGCAAGTAGGGGGGCCACATGAGCGATCTATTGAGCACTTTTAAGGAGCGGGCCGAGCAACTCATCGCGGCAATCAACGATCGGGGAGGCCTCAAAGCGGCTATCGATGGGCTACGCCGCCAGATGGCAGAGGCCGATCGACGGCGGGCAATAAACAAGATCAAGGCCGAGCTCAAACGACTGGACGGCCAAATCACCGAGATGATCACCGCCGTGGGGGTGCAGGCTGTAGGGCTGCACAAATCGGGTCACCTGCAATCTCCGGAATTGGCTCCAT
>JACIWY010000375.1 GCA_014360745.1 Chloroflexota bacterium | reverse complement strand
GTTCTGGGCCACGGCCTAGGCCGTTACCTCTGTGTGGGCCGCCGTCCCCAGAGTACGGCGGCCCACACATCCGACCTAAAGGAAAGAGCGAGCGTATGGGTCATAATCGCGTCATTACGATGCCTATAGAAACGACCAAGAAACAAGGCCGGCGTTTGAGTTACGCTGGCCAAGAGGCCCTGGCGGGCTATGTCTTTGCCGCGCCCTGGCTATTGCACCTTTTACTCCTCACCCTGATTCCGCTCACGGCCAGCTTTTACTTTAGCTTCTGTGAGTATCAGATCGTCAAGGCGCCGGTCTTTTGGGGTTTGCGCAATTATATCACTCTGTTTACCAACGACAGGCTTTTCCTCAAGTCGTTGTGGAACACGCTGTATATGGTCTTGGTGGGGGTGCCGATACGCATGGTGTTGGGCATGGCCATCGCCTTGCTGATGAACACCAAGGTCAAAGGGCGCGCGCTGTATCGCACCATGTATTACCTGCCCTCGCAGGTATCGGGTGTGGCCTTTGCCATGCTCTGGGGGTTTCTGCTCAACCCTCAGTTCGGGGTGGTAAGCAACGCTTTGTGGGGCCTGGGCATCAAGCCTCCCTTGTGGTTGGCCGACCCCGATTGGGTCAAACCTTCCTTCATCTTGATGGGCCTTTGGGGCGTGGGCGGCTCGATGATCGTCTGGCTGGCGGGCTTGCAAGCGATCCCCGAGGTGTTCTATGAGGCGGCCGAGATCGACGGCGCCGGGCGCCTGCGGCGCTTTTTATCCATCACCCTGCCGTTGCTGAGCCCCACCACCTTCTTTGTGATGACAACGAGCATCATCGGCACATTTCAGATTTTTACCCAAGCTTATGTGCTCACTGCTGGGGGGCCAGCCGATGCTAGCCTTTTTTACGCCCTCTATCTCTATCAGCAGGCCTTCCAGTTCTTCAAGATGGGCTATGCCTCGGCGATGGCCTGGGTGCTCTTTGTGATCATCATGGGGCTGACGCTCCTACAACTGCGCTTGGCGCGCAGTTGGGTCTATTATGAGGCGGTGAGGTGATAGGTATGAGCCAAGCAGTCGTTACATTTCGGCACCGCTCCAGGCAGAGTAAATCGGCCTATCTCGTGCGCCTTGTCGGCCGGGCGCTCACCTACGGGATCCTAAGCGCCGGGGCCGCCATCATGCTTTTCCCCTTCGCCTGGATGATTTCGCTTTCCCTGGGCACGATGAAGGACCTCTGGGCCATCCCACCACGTTACATCCCTGAGGAGCCCAGCCTGCGCAACTATTACACGGCCCTGTTTACCTTCCCCTTCCTGCGTTATATCCGTAACACGATGGTCATCACCGGCGCCAATATGGTCGGGCAATTATTCAGCTCCACCGCGGCCGCCTATTCCTTCGCCCGGCTGCGCTGGAAGGGGCGCGAGCTCGTCTTTTTGCTCATGTTGGGCACCATGATGATGCCACCCCAAGTGACGCTCATCCCCACTTATGTGATCTGGCGCAAGCTGGGTGCCCTGGACACTTATGTCCCGCTGATCGTGCCAGGATATTTGGGCACGGCCTATCTGACCTTCCTCTCGCGGCAATATTTTGCCTCTATTCCCCTCGAATTGGAAGACGCCGCGCGTGGTGGACAAGCACTCCTCCGGCGGCGTGGGCGACAAGACCACCTTGGTGGTGGCCCCGCTGGTGGCCGCTATAGGGCTGCCGGTGGTCAAGATGTCGGGCCGTGGCCTGGGCTTCTCCGGAGGCACGCTGGATAAGCTCGAATCCATCCCTGGCTTTAGGGTTTCTTTTAGCCAAAGTGAATTCCTGGAACACGCCAGAAAGCATCGCCTCATCGTCGCCGGCCAGACCGCCGATCTGGTGCCGGCCGACGGTTTGCTGTACGCTTTGCGCGATGTGACCGCTACCGTGCCCAGCCTGCCGCTCATCGCCAGCTCGATCATGAGCAAAAAGATCGCCGGTGGGGCCAATGCCGTCGTGCTCGACGTCAAAGTGGGTCGCGGAGCTTTTATGGAGACGTTGGAGAAGGCCCGCGAGCTGGCCGAGTTGATGATCCGCATCGGCAAAAGGGTGGGCCAAGATGTCAGTGCCGTGCTGTCGGACATGAGCCAGCCACTGGGCCGTGCGGTCGGCAACGCGCTCGAAGTGCGCGAGGCCATCGACACATTACATAACCAAGGCCCGGCCGACTTGGTCGAACACTGCCTGATCGTAGGCGCCGAGATGGCCTTCCTGGGGCATGCCGCGTCAACGCCTGAGGAGGGCCGACGGAGATTGGCACAGGCACTGGAGAGCGGCGCGGCGCTGGAGGCGTTTCGCCGTTGGGTCGCGGCCCAAGGTGGCGATCCCGCCGTCGCCGATGATCCGTCCATTCTCCCTGCCGCGCCGGTGGTGCGCCACGTGTCCGCGCCTCGCGATGGTTATGTCGGCGGCATCGACGCCCGCGAGGTGGGGTTGGCGGCCGTGGCTCTGGGAGCGGGGCGCCAGCGCAAGGGCGAGGCCATCGATCCCGCGGTGGGCATCGTCCTCGGCCCCAAGGTAGGCGACGCGGTACAGCGAGGCGAACGACTTTTGACCATTCACGCACGCGACGAGAACGCGGCCGAACAGGCCCAACAGCGCCTGTTGACCGCCTACGAGTGGTCGGACGAGCCGGTGCTCGCCCCGCCCCTTATCTTGGATATTATCCGCTCGTAAAGCGCGTTGTGGCGGGCACGGCCCGCAGACAGGCGCCAAAGTGTCTGCCACCTCAAGGCTACAATGCAAACGCTTTACCAGTATACGCGGGCCCGTTCTTCCACAATGCGCCGATAGACCTTGGCGGTTTGCTCGGCAATGGTGTGCCAATTGTACACGCGAAGCACCTCTTCGTAGGCGTTCTGAACCCGCTGTCGGGTCCATTCGGGGTGTTCCAGCGTGTGGAGGATGCCCCAAGCGCAGGATTGAACATCGCCCGGATAGATGGTGATCCCCGTCTCGGCGTGGCGCACGACCTCGGCCAGGCCGCCGACCTCGCTCACCACCACCGGCGTCTTGGCAGCCATCGCTTCCAAGGCCACGATGCCGAAAGGCTCATAAAGGCTGGGGAACACGGCGCAATCGGCCACTTTGTACAAGCGGTCGCGATCTTTATCATCAATAAAGCCCGGCAATAGCACCTTGGTCGACAAACCTAACTCTTGGACCAGGTCGCGCAGTCGTTCCAGCTCGGGGCCGGTGCCGGCGATGATGAACTTGGCCTCCGGCACTCTCGCCAAGACGAATGGGGCGCTCCGCACCAGAATCTCGGCGCCCTTTTCCTGCACGACGCGCCCCACATAGAGGACGATCTTTTCCTCCGGTTGGGCCCAGCGGGCGCGGAACGCGCTCAGGTCTTGCCCCTCTAGCTTTTGAAAAGGGGTGGGATCGACGCCGTTGGGGATGACATCCACCTTGTCGAGCGGCACCTGGAAATAACGATGGATCTCGTCGGCCATGAACCGCGTGCAACAGATGACGCGCCATGCTTCATAAGTCAGTCGCCATTCGGCATCGTTGACGCGCTGCGCCTGCTCGCCGAGCAACTGTCCTCGCCCACGCCCCCGCTCCGTCGCATGGATGGTGGCCAATAAGGGGAGCTTGTGCGCATGCTTGAGCCGCCGGGCAACGAACGAGGTCAGCCAGTCATGATTGTGGATGAGCTCGAAAGGGCCCTCCGTGGCGAGAAGCTCCTCGCAGGCGCGTTCCAACGTCTCGTTGGTATGCACCACCTCTTCGTAAAAATTCGGGTAAACGTTCGCCGGCGAAGGGATACGATACACCCGGATGCCGGCGATCGTCTCTCGCTCGGCCCCGCCGCGCCGCATAGGGGTGAGCAGATACAACTCGATGCCTAGGTCGGCCAGGGCAGGGGCGAGCTCGGCCACATGCTTGCCCAGCCCCCCCACCACGTGGGGCGGATACTCCCAGCTCAGCATCAGCACGCGCATATCAACCTCCTCCTATTGGATCGGGCGGGGAGAATGGCTCACACCAAGGCACCAAGAACACAAAGGGATCCTCCGATCCCTTTGTGTTGATTCCTCAC
>JACIWY010000374.1 GCA_014360745.1 Chloroflexota bacterium | reverse complement strand
GCCCGATTCCCTGATTGACCGGGTAGCCTGGGTTGGGAAAGTGGTCGAAGAGCGGGGGTGGTATCCGATAGGGAAGTGAAAACTGCTTCGTACGAACGACATCGAAGGTCGTGGCTCTGCGCTTGCAGAGTATCCCATGGGTCTTTATTATCTAGACCGGGTTGGTATGCTGCACAGTGCGAGATGCACTAACCCGGTTCATCTTCTGACTGTTGAAAGGGGGATATCTGTGAAACCCCCCAACATCCTCCTTATCATGACCGACGAACAGCGCGGCGACTGCCTCGGCTGCTACGGCAACCCCGTCTTGCGCACGCCGCACATCGACTCGATCGCCGAGCGCGGGGTGCGCTTTGAGCGCGGCTATGTCCAGAACCCGATGTGCATGCCCGCGCGCATGTCGATTATGACCGGCCGTTACTGCTCCGAACACGGCTGCAACATTAACTGCGTCGGCATCCCCGAGCACGAGCAACGCCATACCTTCATGCGCTACCTCGCCGATGCCGGCTATTACACCGCTGCCATCGGCAAGATGCACATGATGCCCAAGTACGGCCCCTTTGGCTTTCGTTACCTCGACCTCGTCGAGGGGCAGGCCGACGCTAACAACCAGTACACCGACTATTTGGCCGCCAAGGGCTTGCTGAGCAAACAGCACGAGGCCAAGGGGGAAAAGCTGCCCTTCGGCATCTATACCAACGCCTTGCCCGCGGAGGAGAATATCGACGTCTTTATCGGGCGCCGCGCTGTGCGCTTCCTGCGCGAATGGCAGGGGGAGCAGCCCCTCTTCCTGTGGGTCTCGTTTTGCAACCCCCATTTCCCCTTCGATCCGCCCGAGCCCTACGACACGCTGTATGACCCAAACGAGGTGCCCCTGCCCGTGTGGCGAGAGGGCGAGCTGGACAAAAAGCCCGCCCAGCGCCAACTGCAAAAGGAGCGCGGCTTTGACACCGTGAGCGAGCCGGTCATGCGCAAGATGGTGGCCAACTACTACGGGCTCATCTCGCTGATCGACGACCAGGTGGGCGCGCTGCTCCAGGCCTTGGAGGAGAAGGGGATGGCCGAGAACACACTGATCGCCTTTACTAGCGACCACGGCGACCTGCTGGGCGACCATCGGCTCCTGCTCAAGAGTGGGGTGACCTTTTACGAGAGCTGCGTGCGCGTCCCCTTTATCGTCAGCTACCCGCCGGCCTTTCCCGTCGGCGTGGCCTGCGACGCCCTGGTCGAGACGATCGATCTGCCGGCCACCTTCCTCGACATTGCCGGCGTGCGCCCGCCCGAGACGATGCAGGGCCGCAGCCTGGTGGGCCTGGCCGAGGGCAAGGTTGCCGATTGGCGCGACGATGCCTTCGCCGAGATCGACCTGCGCATCAACCCGCTCATGCACGCCCCCCATGACCCGGCCTCGCGCGATTACGTGGCCATGGTCGTCACCGAACGCTGGAAATACGTCCATTTCCCCAACCGGGGCCTCGGCGAGCTGTACGACCTGAAGAACGACCCACACGAGTTGGAGAACCTCTTTGACGATCCCCGCTATGCCGACAAGCTCGCCGAGATGCGCCTGCGTTTGCTGAACCGCATGATGAACAACCAGGCGCCCTATATCGGCGAACGCACGCCCACCTTCCGCGAGCACTATCAGGCGGACCATCGCCCGCCCGGTGGCTCGTTGCCCGGCGTCATCTATGCCCCCACGGAGGACCCGTAAGGATCGCAAGATGGGCCGCGTAGTACGATGCTTGGGCCATCATCCAACAACCTTTGGGAGGTAACCGTTGAACGCAAGACCGAACATCCTGGTCATCCTGTCCGATCAGATGAAGGCCACCGCCAGCCATCTGTATGGCAACCCCTTTTGTCAGACGCCAAGCCTGGCCCGCCTGGCCGAGGGGGGCGTCCTCTTTCGCCACGCCTTTACCCCACATCCCCTCTGCGTCCCGGCTCGCGTCTCGCTATGGACCGGGCAATGGCCCCATTCCACCGGCGCCCGACGCAATGAGACCTGGATGCCCGCCGGGGCGAACCATGTCTTTCGCCTCTGGCACCAGGAGGGCTATCGCTGCGGGCTCATCGGCAAGAATCACTGCTTCGAGCAAGCCGAGGACCTGGCCCTCTTTGATGTCTGGTGTGAGATCGGCCATCGTGGTTTGCCCGACGACCCGACCACGCGGGGGATGGAGTGGGTGCGACCGTTGGACAAAATCGCCGAGGCGCATAGCGTGCGTCGCAATATGCCCACCGTCAGCCCACGCTTCTCTTACGCCCATACCGATTTCCCGCTAGAAGACTATGCCACCGGCCTGATCGCCGAGCAGACGGTCGAGTTCTTGCGCCGTTTTGGCGATGAGCCCTTCGCCTTGTGGGTCTCGATCCCCGATCCGCACGAGCCCTACGAGGCGCCGCGCCGTTATGCCGAGATGTTCCCCCCGGATGTGCTCACCTTGCCGCCCTGGCGTGAGGGCGAATTCCGTGGCGACGAGGTCCCGGAGCGCAACAAGGTGCTCTATCATATCCTGGGCCTGGAGGACGACCCGCTCGAGGATGTCTATGGCGTCTTGGCCGCGTACTATGGCATGGTGCGTTTCTTGGACGATGGCGTGGGCCGGATTCTAGACGCCCTGGATGACCTGGGCTTGCGCGAGAACACCATCGTCGTTTTTTGCACCGATCATGGCGATTTCTCCGGGGAACATTGCATGACCTGCAAGGGCGGGGTGTTCTACGACTGCCTGACCCGCATCCCCCTGATCGTCTCCTGGCCGGGGCATATTCCCCAGGGGCAGGTGGATGAGAGCATGGTCAATCTGGTCGATGTCGTGCCCACATTGCTGCGCCTGCAGGGCTACGAGGTGCCCCGCTCGATGCACGGCCAACCGCTGCCGACCGTCACCGACGCCGATCCGCGCGAGGCCACCTTTGCCGAATACGGCGCCGGCGGGCCGCCCTTTACGCTGGAGCACCTGGCGCAGCTTCCGCAATCCACCGGTCGTCGTGCCCTGATGCATTCGCTGCGCTGGCGCGAGGCTGAGGGCCGCCGCAAGATGGTGCGCACGGCGCGCTGGAAATATGTGCATGACCCCATGGGCGACAAGGATGAGTTGTACGATCTGCAGAACGACCCGTGGGAGCTCAACAACGTGGTGGGCGATCCGGCGAACCGCGATGTGCTCATGGAGATGCGCCTGCGCCTGGCCGATTGGTCCATCCAAACCGAGGACGCCAAGCCGGTGCCCCTGCCCGAGCCGCAGTACTACGACCTGCGCCACCCGCCGGGCGCGCCGGGCGCTGTGGCCCGTTAGAGGCGCGGGCTAACCGGGCGGCTACATGCCGCGTAAGGCGAAACGAAGCCGGCGGCTTGTCCGCCACAGGAGCCAGCCATCGAGGACTAGGGCTATGCCGCCGGCGGTCATGGGCAGCCAAGGGAACGCCCGCGCATCCCCCGCCAAGACCTCCAGGGCGTCGACGATGCATCCGCCCTGGCCGGGGTCGGCCACCGTGAGCCGCAGCACATGCTCCCCTGCCGAGGCGTTACGCACCAGGGGCACGTGTGCCCGGTGGCGCAACGTCTCATCGGCTAGGTCTACATAGCTGTACCCCTGGGCATCGACAGGCAGCCCCGGCAGGTTACGTCCATCTAACGTCACCCATAAACGCCCCGCCCCCGGCCAACGTCTGGTGACCAGATCGACGTTCGTCCCTTCAAACGTAAAAGTGAGGCTATCCCCGGTTTGTTCGGAGCGCACCAGCGCCTCGCCCAGGGCGGTGTCATCGATGAGGTGTTGCCATGCCCCTTGAATATCGATGGCAGGGTGGGTTTCCTGATAAAGCCCTATCCCGCTGGCCACCTTTTCCCGCCGGGCGACATCTTGCACGGCCAGGTACACCTGCCTTGGGGTAAAGTCGGGGTCGACCATGCGGAAATAATAGTCCGCGCGTTCGGGCGGGATGTGGCCCACCTGGCGAAAATACCAGATCATGAATACCCCGGCCCAAGGCCAATTTTCTCGCGCCATCTGAATGCCGCGCAAGGTGTATTCGGCCTGTTGCTTCTCCGTCA
>JACIWY010000373.1 GCA_014360745.1 Chloroflexota bacterium | reverse complement strand
CCCCTCATGGCCCGCAGGGTAATCGCGGTTATTTCACCGGCGTGAGCTCTATGTTGGTGGGCAGCCGCACCAAGCACGCGCAGGAGGCCTTTGACTGCGCGGCGTACATCGCCTCCAAGGAGTGGTCGAAGCGCGCCTTTGTTGAGCAGGGTCAACCGCCGGCGCGCAAATCTGTATGGGCCATGACCGACCAACTGGGTGTGCATCCGATTTGGAAGCGCGTGGGCGACTGGATGCTGGAGGAAGCGATGCCGGGCAACTTTCCCATGCCTTACAATCTACGCTACCAGGAGCTCAACGACAAGTTTGTCAACTCTCACCTACCGTTGTGGTATGGTGAAGTGCCCTTTGAGGAGGGCGTACAAAAGATTCACTCAGAGCTTGAATCTATTGTGACGCTACCCCGCGAGTAGCAAACGGCCGGATACGAGCGTACGTCCGCCAGACGCCGGGGGCCGGGGCCGCAACGCCCGGGCCCCTCGGCGAGGCATCGGCCAAGTCACAAAAATCATCCCATCGATATCAGGAGAAAATCATGCCACAAGACCGCGGCGCTAATCGGCCTCCCAATATCCTCTACATCTTTACCGATGATCAGAGCCATCGCTCGGTAAGCTGTTATCCCGAGGCTCACCCATGGGTGAGAACGCCGAACATCGACCGGATCGCCACCGAGGGCGTGCGCTTTACCACCTGCTACATCGGCGCCTGGTGCGCGCCTTCGCGGGCCACGGCGCTTACGGGCAAGCTTCAGCACAGCATCGAGAGCATGCACCTGCCCCTCGGCTATCCGGATTTCGTCTCCGATCCCGAGGTCTTGCAGTGGTGGCCGAGGGTCTTTCGCCAGCACGGTTGGTATACGGGCATCATCGGCAAGTGGCATACCGGCCCCGACCATGGCCATGGCCGCGACTGGGACTATTCGGCCATTTGGGATCACTCTCAGCCCAAGCTCTATGGGCCCTATTACACTAATCAAAAGATGAGCATCAACGGCGCCCCACCGGTGCTGGTGGGGGGCTATTCGACCGATAACTATACCGAATACGCCCTCGAATTCCTGCGCGGGCGGGCCAAGGAGCCCGATCGGCCCTGGTATTTGTGGCTATGCTACGATGCCGTGCACGCCCCGTGGACGGTGGCGGAACGCCATCTCACCGATTATCCCTCGGTTCAACAAGTGCCCACGCCTGAGGACATCTACCCGCCGCGTCCCACCAAGGCGGCGCATATGCGCGTGTATGGTGTGTGGCGCAAGGCGGACAACGGCCAGCCCGTGGGCATCCAAGATGGCCGGACGCTTACCGACTGGGAACAGCAATACAACCGGGCGGTGCGCGCCCTGGACGAGGGGGTGGGGCGGATCATGGCCCAGCTCGAGGCCATGGGGCAGCTCAACAACACCCTGATCATCTATACCTCCGACCAGGGCTTCGCCTGGGGCCAACACGGCTTTCGTCACAAGTTCGCGCCCTACGATGCCAATTTGCTCGCTCCCTTTGTGGCTCGGCTTCCGGGCCTCATCCCGGCGGGCACCGTCTGTGAGACGCCGATCTGTGGTCAGGACATCGCCCCGACCTTTTTCTCCTTGGCCGGCTTGCCCCTGCCTTGGGAGATGCACGGCCAAGACATCACGCCGCTCTTGAGGGCCCCCGAAACTCGCTGGGAGCGCCCCATTTTGATGGAGAATACGCGCTATTGTTGGGGCAGCGATACCGACGTGGCCTGCGGAGAGGCGGAGGGCGGCATCCCTTGGTGGGTGTCCTTGCGCTACCGTGACTACAAATACATCCGCTGGCTGGTGCCCGGCGAGATCGAGGAGCTGTACAACCTCAAGGAGGACCCCGAGGAACTGGTTAACTTGGCCCTGGAGGGCGAGTATCACGGCTTGTTGGCCGAGATGCGGGCGGCGACCATCAAGGAGCTGGCGCGCACCGGCGCGGGCATGGTCAAGAATTTGCCACCGGTGTTGGTGCTGACCAGGGAACAGTTGCTTGGTGGCGTTTGAGCATCAGCAGTAAGATAATATAAATTGATGTATTAACAGAAGAATTGTTATGTTATCCGAATATTATGAATCCCATTGGCGGTGATAGGTATGTCCGTAATATCAACCATGTTTGAAGGAGTGGTAGTACATGGCTGCCATATCGAGTAGCAAAACCAGGCCCGTACACAAAGCCAGTACATTGGCCAGGATTGTCGGGGCGTCATCGAATCTAAAGACGGGGGAAGCGCTATGGGCGTATGCCTTCTTGTTGCCCTGGTTGCTTGGATTAGTAATCTTTGCGGCTGGTCCGATTATTGCTTCCTTTTATTTTAGCTTTACGCGCTATGATGTTATGTCCCCGCCTGTTATTATCGGATTGGAAAATTATCAAGCGGCATTCTTTGAAGATGATCTTTTTTGGCCTTCACTTGGAAGAACTTTTTATTTTTCAATAGTTTATATTCCGATCAGTCTAACCGGGTCTCTGATTTTGGCGATTTTGTTGAATCGTGGCCTGCCGGGCACGACGGCTTATAGGACCCTCTTCTTCTTGCCTTCGTTGACGCCAGCCGTGGCCACTGCGCTTCTATGGCAATGGGTGCTTCATCCCACAGTTGGCCCGGTCAATGCAGCCCTGGCGGCGATAGGTATCCGGGGACCGGGTTGGCTGACGAGTCCCGATTCTGCCTTGATGTCGCTGGTCGTTATGGCGTTGTGGAACAGCATCGGCAGCAATCGCATGCTTATTTTTTTGGCCGCGCTCCAGGGGGTGCCGGAACAGCTCGTCGAGGCCGCACAAATCGATGGTGCCGGGACGTGGGCCAAGTTTTGGCATATCACTCTGCCCATGATCTCACCTAGCATACTCTTTAATTTAATCATGGGTGTCATTGGCTCCCTACAGATTTTTACCTCTGCTTATGTAACTACCGGTGGGGGACCTTCTTATGCAACTTGGTTCTTTGCTCTACATATATATAGTCAAGCTTTCAAGTATTTTCGTATGGGATATGGTTCTGCTCTAGCTTGGATATTTGTAGTCATTCTGTTATTTTTTACCTGGTTTCAACTACGTATTTCTCAGCGATGGGTCTACTATGCAACGGGGTGAAATGTAATGACGATCAAGCTTATTGCGTATCCGGGCGGAATTGGACGCGCCAGGCTTATTGAGAATGCCGTCTGGTATATCGGGCTCAGTGTTGCTGCTTTGGTTTTCTTTTTCCCTTTCTTTTGGACAGTAAGTAGCTCTTTGAAACATCCATCCGAGTTGTTCAGTTTTCCTCCCTTGATGCTGCCCGCCGTCCCACAGTGGCACAACTATGCACGGGTCTTTGAAAAAGTGCCTTTTATGTTATGGACTCGTAATACAGTCTATTTGGTGGCCTTAGGTACAGTGGGAAGGATCTTATCGGCTTCTATGGCTGCCTTTGCTTTCGCACGTTCTCAGTTTAGAGGAAAGGACTTATTCTTTTTGATAACGCTAAGTACTATGATGCTTCCTGCTCAAGTTACATTAATACCCCAATTCGTGCTCTTTCATAAACTGGGCTGGATCAACACATTAAAACCGATGTGGGTTCCAGCCTGGTTTGGAGGAGGGGCATTCGCCATATTTTTAATGCGCCAATTTATGATGACCATCCCCCGTGAGCTAGACGAATCAGCATTTATTGATGGGGCCAGTTCATTTCGTATTTTTTGGTCCATTATCCTGCCTTTGTGTCCGGCGGCTTTAGCTACCCTGGCCGTCATCTCGATGATCGGGCAGTGGAACGCCTTTATTGAGCCGCTTATCTATATCCGTTCAGAGAGATTGTTGACCATCGCCGTGGGGCTGAACTATCTCAAGAACCAGCCCGAACTTGGCGGACTACCGATGCAACACTTGTTGATGGCTGCTTCTGTCATGTCGACGGCGCCTCTCGTCATACTGTTCTTTGCGGCACAAAAATATTTTGTGCAGGGCATTGCACTCACCGGGATCAAAGGATGATGAGCCTGCAGCCAAGCCCTTCTTGGTCGGCCAAATGGTGGCAGGCAATATATCTAAGGAGGAAGAAAGGAAAAGTAATATCAAC
>JACIWY010000372.1 GCA_014360745.1 Chloroflexota bacterium | reverse complement strand
TCGCCCTTCGGCTTATCGAGGCCATGGGCGGCACTCTCGCTGTGACCAGCCCCAAGATCTCCGGCCAGCTTCGGATGCCACAGGCGTGATAGTCTGGGCGCAAAAAGCCGCCGTTATCCAGCACGCCGGTGCGCAAAGCGTGCATGCCGGTCATCAACGACACCCTCGCCGGAACGCACACCGGATGCGCCGAGTAGGCGCGCTCAAAGAGCACACCGTGGTAGGCCAAAAAGTCGATGTTCGGCGTCTCGATGAAATCGGCGCCGTAACAGCCCAAAAAATCGTGCCGCAGCTGGTCGGGCATAATAAAGATGAGGTTCGGTTGCTGAGGCATAAACGCCCTCCTACTAGAAAGGTTCGCTTCATTCTATGCAATGTATCACCATCGGCAACCTCCGGAAACGCTGGACATCGCCCGCCTCCTTGGTTACACTATATCTCGACGGCCCGCAGCAAGGCCGATCGGCCATTATATCGGCGCGCAACTGCAAGTCAAGGAGGGAAGAGCCAACATGTCCAGAATTGCCATCATCACCGATACTGATTCCAGTTTGCCGGCCGATTTGGCCGCCGCATATGGCATCCGTCAGGTGCCTATTTCGGTGCAATTCGGCGACGAGACGCTGGATGCCGCGTTCGAGATTGACGACGCCACGCTTTTTGCACGGATCGACAAGGAGAACAAGCTTCCGGCCACGGCAGCGCCCTCGCCGGGCAGGTTCGAGCAAGCCTACCGAGAAGCTATTGCCGAGGGAGCCGAGGCGATCGTTTGCTTCTGTGTCAGCAGCGAGGTGAGCGGCACCTACAACGCCGCCCTGCTGGCGCGAGAGATGGTGAGCGAATGCCCCATCACCGTCGTCGATTCGCGCCGCTTGTCGATGGGCCAGGGATACATGGCCTTGGCCGCAGCCGAGGCCGCACAGAGGGGCGCATCTGTGGAGGAGGTCATCGCCTATGCGGAGGATGTCGGCTCGCGTTCCCATCTGTTTGCCGCCTTGGCGACGCTCAAGTATTTGGCCATGAGCGGTCGAGTGGGGCACTTGGCAGCGGGCATGGCCAGTTTGTTGAACATCAAACCTATCTTGACCATGCGCGATGGCAAGCTCGAATTGTTGGAACGCGCGCGCACTACTCGTCGCGCCTGGGCGCGGGTCATCGAGCTGACCCGCGAAGTGGTCGGGGCCAAGTGCCCGGAACGCATGGCCGTCCTCCATGTGGCCGCCCGAGATGATGCATTGGCCTTTGCCCAACAGCTCCGCCAGGCCATGCCTTGTCCCGATGACATCACCATCTGCGAACTGACGCCGGGATTGTCGGTGCATTCAGGGGCGGGTATGGTTGGGGTAACGGTGATTACAGCTCCTCAATAAGAAACCCGCTGGCTTTTGCTGAGGGATCGGCGCCCCTATGTCGATAACTCACGCCGATCCCTCCCTCAGGTCCGTAAGTGAACGTTCGCCCACTATAGCACTGCCGAATGAGGCCCGAGCCGAAAGAGGAGTGGGAAAAAGACCTGGGCGTTAAGATCTGCGCAAACGTCGTCGAGGTACAGCTCCTGCCCACCTATCCCCACGGAATTGATGCGGCCTTCCAGGATCAACCGTCCTTTATCGTTCCCCTGTCCATTGGCCACCGATACGGCCACCCCACCGATAGTCGTGCCGTGCAGTTGGGCCAAGTTGGCCACGTTATGCATCACACCGTTGACGCGCAGATTCACATTCCCGCCATATTCGCCGAACACAAGGCGCAGCCGCTTCGCCGGCGTCTCCCAGCTCAGCGCCAGGGAGGCGCTGTTCAGCTGCAGCTCGACACCGCTGCCGCCAGCCTGGGCGCCGGTCTCGGTCAGGGCGTAACCATTGCTAATCACCGCGCCGCTAGGCAAGGTAAAAGGTTCGATCTGCACCCGGCCACAAAAGCCCGGCACCGCTTGGCCCACGTTGTAGCGCACGCCCGCCCCCAAACGCTCCCAAGGAACGCAACAAACGGCGGGGCAGAGGTTATCGATCCAGAGCTCCTGCCCGCCGATGGCAAGTTGCCGAATCTGGCCGCTTAGATGCACGCGTCCCATTCCTCCACCGCGAAGCACCACGGCGACCTGGGCGCCGCCGATGAGCTGGCCGTCCAAGTCCGCCCAATCGACAAAGCGGCGAAACTCGCCGTTCACCAAAAGGTTCAACGTGCCGCCATATTCGCCGAAATCAAAGGCCATCCCTCGCGGCAGCGCCGAAAAGCCAAAGGAGACCAGGGCGTTGTTCAGCTGCAATTCCTTGCCCCAGCCTCCGGCCAACCCACGAGCATCCACTTGCGCATAACCGTTAGAAACGACGGTACCATCCAAAAGCAAAAAGGGCGCCACGCGCATCGGGATGCCCGAATCGAGAAAAACGTCGCCCACAAAATAGCGTTGCTCGGCGGCCAAGTCCTCCATGTCTACACAATCGGTTTCAGGGCATATCTCATCCAGGGCCAACTCCTGCCCCCCAAGACGCAAAGTGTGCAGGGGCCCGGCCAAACGCAACGTGCCGGCGTCGTGCCCCAGGCCCTCGGTCACCCGTATCAACACGCCGCCAAGGGTGAGGCCGTTCAGATCGGCGAAATTGGCCACGTTGTAAAATTCGCCATTGATCTCAAAGTTGAGATTCCCGCCATATTCCCCAAAACGCAAGGACAAACCGGTCAATGGCCCGCCCAGATCGAACGAAAGCGTGACGTTGTTGAGCAACAACTCTTGGCCGCTCCCGCCGGCCAGGCCATCCGCCGCCACCGTGACGCGCCCGCCGGAGAAAAAGGTGCCATCGGCCAGCACAAAGGGTTGTACGCCGAATACGGCGCCCGAATCGACCACATAATCGCCGACTATATAGCGGGCGCCGAACGCCAGGCGCTCGAAATCGACGCACACCGGTTGGCTCAGAGCTTGCAGCTCGCAAAAGCAAGGGACAAACCCCTCGCGCGGATCTGCCGCCGCGGACGCGGGCCCCAGGACGGCGAGGCAAAAGCCGCACACTAACAGAGCCAGCCCTCGCTTCCAACCGCCGACCCGCAATCCCCCAGTGCTCATCCTCCTACCTCTCGTCCTCTCCTAACCCGCCAGGCCCAACAACCCCAACACGTCGCGATGGATGATCGCCTCGATCTCATCCTCCGGAATGCGGGGCAACCGCGTACCTTCCACGATCTCGTTGACCGCCCGCAGCGCGTCCAACGTCTCTTGTGGCTCGGTGACCGGATAATCGGTGCCGAAAAAGACTTTATGTAGCTGGGCATACTCCATGCACAACACGAGCGCATTGTAGAATTGCCACGGGCGATAGAATTGGGCCGAGATGTCGGTATAGACATGGGGATGCTTGCGGATCAAGGCCACCGTGTCAGGCTGCCAGGGATGGCCAAAATGGGCCACCAGGATACGCAATTCGGGAAAAGCCGTCGCCACTTCGTCGAGAGCCATGGGGTGAGCCCAGCGCAATGAGGCCACCCGGCGTGGCGAGGTGGCTTGATGAAAGATAATCGGCAGCCCCAAGCGTTCCGCTGTGGCATAGATGGCGCAAGCGCGAGGATCCATAGGGTCGAAATTCTGATAATGCGGGCTAAGCTTGATGCCCCGCATACCCATGTCCTTGACGGCCAGCAAAAGCTCCGTCATGGCCCCTGGGTCGGTGGGATCGACGGAGCAAAAAGGCACGATCTTGTCCGGCCACATTTGCGCGTATTTGTGAATCTCTTCGTTGGGCGTCTCGGCGCCGTGGGCAATGCCCAAAAGAATCAACTTATCCACCGGCGCCATGGCTTGCTGGAACTCTTCCCAGCCCACGTTGCGCTTATATTGCTTGTCAGGGCGATAGCCGGGCGGGCTGAGATCGGGCTCGTCCACCGTCTCAACCTGTTTGGGGGTATGCACGTGCGCATCGACGATCATGGGCCCTCCTTTTCGCATTTTTTACGTTTTTAGCTGCAAACACCTGTTGCGATATCTTTTTCCCAAGCCCCTCTTCATAGCGCTCGCGCGACAGGGCCAAATCATAGCCTATCCCGAATTTGTGGTCGGGCTTTTGCGGAACCTCCCGAAC
>JACIWY010000371.1 GCA_014360745.1 Chloroflexota bacterium | reverse complement strand
GATCCGGCCTGCCCAGGGGCTGCAGAGCTACCCGCTCAAAGTGGAAGACGGCCGAATCTGGGTCGATGTCGAATCTATCCCTATCGACAAGGGGTAAAAGAGCCGATGAACAGTCGCGAACGAGTGATCCGCGCCATCGAAATGAGCGGGCCCGACCGCGTGCCCATCACCCATGCCACCTTGCCGGGTGCCTGGTTGCGCTATGGCCCGGCGCTAGAGGCGCTGTACGCACGCTATCCCTCCGATGTGGTCGAGGTGGGTAGCGCCACGCAGGGCGAATTCGGCCCCAAGATCGGCGTCCCCAGCCGTGACACTTGGGGGGCGGAGTGGGTGCGCTACACCGACGAGCACAAGGGCCAGGTGGTATTTCACCCGTTGGCCGACTGGCGCGCGCTGGACACGTTCGAGCCGCCCGATACCTCCAGCGATGAGATCATGGCTCAGGTGGCCCAAAACATCGCCCGCGCTCAGGGGCGTTACACCTTGGCCGATGGGGATACCCTTTGGCAGCGCATGTTCTATCTGCGCGGCTATCAGGCCATGTTGGAAGATTTGTTGCTGGAGCCGGAGCGCAGCGCGGCCCTGCGCGACATGATCCTAGAAGTCATGCGCAAGCGGGTGCGAAGGCTGTGCGAGCTCGGCGCTCTGGATGGGATCCACTTTCGCGACGACTGGGGCACCCAAGAGGCGTTGATGATCAGCCCCGCGCTATGGCGACGTTTCTTCAAACCGGCCTACGCGGAGCTGTTCGGTATGGTGCGCCAAGCCGGCAAGCACGTTTGGTTTCACAGCGACGGCGTCATCGACAGCATCATCCCCGATCTGATCGAGATCGGCGTGCAGGTGCTGAACCCGCAGGTGGACGTCATGGGCAAGGCGCGCGTGGCCGAGCTATGCGGGGGCGTCATTTGCATCCAAGGGGACATCGACCGACAGTTCGCCCTGCCCTATGGTACGCCAGAGGATGTGCGCCGCGAGGTGCGGGCGGACATCGACGCCTTTGGGCGCCACCGGGGCGGCTATATCGGGCGCGGCGAGGCGGCCGGCGATACGCCGCTAGAGAACCTGGAAGCGATGTTCGAGGAGATGGTGCGTTACGGCACCTATCCCAGCGGCCATTAACGGAGGAAAGGCGATTAACGCCAAGGCCGGGCGAAGACACCCGGCCTTGAACAGGTGCCCTCAGCGCCAAGGCTCACACCATTTCCCGGCCCTCAGGTTGCTGCGAATGAGCCAATCGCGCAAGACACCGAGCAACTCCTCGCGCTTCTCTCGACAGGCCGCTTCCCACCAGAGGTTGTTGTGTTCGCCCGGATCGTTGCGCAGATCGTAAAGCTCGCCGTCGTCGTTGTCCAGATAGTGGACGAGCTTCCATTCCTTGTTGCGCACCATGGTCATCATGCCGGTGCCAAAGAGGATGCCGGTGAGGGCATCGGCCCCGGCCTGTTCGGCAAAGACATATTCCCGGCCCTCGCCCCCCTCCCCCTTTAGGAAAGGCATGAGCGACTCGGTCTCCCAATGAGCAGGCACAGGCAGGCCGGCCAGCTCCATGATCACCGGCGCGATATCGAACTGCTGCACCAAGGCGTCGATCTGCCGGCCCCCCTGAAAACGCCCAGGCGCCCAGACGATGAGCGGGGTACGGGTGATAATGTCATACATGCTCCATTTTTGGCTCAGGCCATGGTCGCTCAGATCATCGCCGTGATCGGTGGTGAAAATGACCACGGCGTTCTCCAGATAGCCCTTGGCCTCTAACGCCTGCAAGATCTCGCCGATCTTTTCGTCGATCATGGTCACGTTGGCCAGGTAATAGGCACGCTGACGGTGGAGCTGTTCGCGGGTAGGCGTCTTGGTGTAGGCGATGGAATCATGATCCACTTCGGCGTCATGGTCGCGGTGGATCTGCTGCACCCTGGGCAATTTGGCCAGCTCCTCCTCTGTGACCTGAGGCAGAGGCAGGTCTTTTTTCAAATAGGGCTCGGCGTAGCGGGGGATCGGATCGTAAGGCGGATGGGGCCCTGGAAAGCCGATTTGCAAGAAAAGGGGCTCGACCTTGGGCTTGTGTTCGATCCACCAGGTGGCCAGGTTGCCGACAAAAAAGTCGGAATGGGCCTTTTCGGGGAGCTCCCACTCAAAGGCGCCTAGTCGCTCTTTATAATCCGCGCGCAGGCGATAGAGCTCGCGTTGCGGCTTCGTCAACCCTTGGGCCTGAAGGGCCATATCCCAACGATCAAAGAACCAGCGTCCTTCGAGATAGCGGTCTTTGTTCTCAACGACAAAGCGCTCGTGAAAGCCCAAAGGGGTCTCGTAGGGATAGGTGTGCATTTTGCCGATGTTGACGCAATAGTAGCCTGCGGCGGCTAGGTCTTCGACCCACGAGTGACGCCAGGTATCGGCGTTCTTGTAGATGCCGGTGGTATGCGGATAGTAGCCCTTGAACAGGCTGGCCCGAGCCGGCGCGCAAGAAGCAGAGCTGACAAAGCTGTTTGTAAACGTTATCCCTTCGTGGACGAGACGATCCAGGTTGGGCGTATCCATATACGGAAAGCCCAGGGCGGCGATGGTGTCGTAGCGTTGTTGATCGGTGATGATCAAGACGATATTGGGGCGTTGTGAGGTGCTTTGGGTCATATATCCTCCTAAAAACATATGCTAGGTGCTGGGCGCAAGTCGAGCTCCGCCTTTTCTCGAGCGCTTACGCCGAGCTTGTGGCGAAAAGAATGCGCCCCCCATACTACATATCGCAAGGCGCTATGCAAACGATTGTCGCAGTTGAGACTACACCAACCCTCGCCAAGCCGCCTTACAGCGACTAGTTTCTTTGGCCGTCTACAGCCGGCGTAGACAGGCCTTGCAAGGAGGGCTGCGATTTCGGCGATTCCAACTGCCCGCCACTTAACATGCACAGGCTCGTTTTGTTTGGGCGGTTTGGGCGGCTCTATATTGACACGCCCCTGTCGGGCGCTATACTACGCAGGTTAAGCGATGTCGACCCGTCACTCAGCACCGGCCCAATTTAAAGCGAGTATAGTCGTGAGCTTCTACCGACGTCCCACAAGATCGCGATATTGGTTCCTCTTTTGGTTGCTGCTCATGTTATGGCTGGCCTTGACCGCCGCCCTGGGGGGCACGCTCTATGCCTATGCGGCCGAGCGACGTATAGGCAACCGGGAGCGACACGAACGCCTCATCCCCAATACCGACGTGAACCCCTACGGCGCCAACTTTTTCCTAGGGCGAGAGGTCGAGCCGTGGAAACTGGACAAGACCCTACAGATGGCCGCCGATGCCGGAATCGGTTGGGTGAAGCAACAGTTCCCCTGGGAGGACATCGAGCCGCTGCGCAAAGGAGAGTTCCTCTATCCCGTCACCAAAAGCGATAGTTGGCTCAAATACGATCGCATCGTCGAAGCCTGCGAGAAATACGGCCTGCAGATCGTGGCCCGGCTGGATCGCCCCCCCGATTGGACGCGCCAGGACAACACCTACAAAGAGCGCCCGCCCGATAACCTGGAGGATTACGGCGATTTTGTTTACGAATTTGTCAAGCGCTATCGCGGACGCGTGCGCTACATCCAAATTTGGAACGAACCCAACATCTTTCCCGAATGGGGCAATCGGCCGGTGGATCCTGCCGGCTATGTGGAATTGCTCAAAATAGCCTATCGCCGGGCTAAAGAGGCCGACCCCAATGTCTACGTCCTATCTGCGCCGTTGGCCATCACGTTGGGGCAACCCCATCCTGAGCCGGGTAAGTGGATATCGATGAACGACCTCCAATATCTGGAAGAGATGTACCAAGCCGGAGCGCGAGAGTATTTCGATATCTATTCCGCCAACGCCTTTGGCATGAGCCTGCCCCCCGAGGCGGAACCCGACCCGAACGCGCTCAATTTCCAACGGGTGCTGTTGCAACGGCGCATTATGGAACGTTATGGCGACGCGGACAAGCCGGTGTGGTTCAACGAGTACGGCTGGAACGCCGCGCCCCCCGATTTCCCGCCGGAGCGGCTCATCTGGGGGCGGGTGACGGAGAAGCAACAGGCCGAATACACCTTGCGCGGCATTCAGATGGCGCGAGAA
>JACIWY010000370.1 GCA_014360745.1 Chloroflexota bacterium | reverse complement strand
TGAAGGCCAAGTCGAAGCGCACTCCTTCCTGGGCCATGCGGTCCAGGTTAGGCGTCAAGCCCAAAGAGTTTCCGTAAGCCCCCACAGTATCCCAACGTTGCTGGTCGGTGAAAAAGACCAAGATATTCGGACGGTTGTCAGTGCGTCTGGCTGCCATGCAGAACTCCTCTCTACAAGATTTTGAGTGCTCTATAATCCTCTCTTCTTTGTCCCGGGAGCGGCAACGAGACCGAGTATACCACCAAGAGGCGGCGACACAAGGCGCGATGGGTTACCGCCTTTTCACCGTTAAGCTTGCTTTTGACGGAAGCGGCCATACGTGCTAGCGTCGGCTTGGGCGATAGGAGCGTCCGTATCGTCAGGAGGCAGCGTAATGGTCCCCGATATCGAAGACATCTGGCAGACGCGTGAGAGCGATCGCGAGTATCTATGTCAGGGTTTTTTGCATACGCTTTCTTTGGCCCTGATCATTGGCGGTTGGGGGTGGGGCGTCGTCCTTATTATCGCCGACATCTCGTTATTTTCCTCCTTCCATTGGCTCTCGCCTTTTATGCTCATTCTGTTTGGCTCTCTGAGCAATCATTGGTATGAAACGCGCCGCCCCCTGGCCAGCGCGGCTGCCCTGATGGGATTGTGGGCCGCCCCGCTTTTGGCCGCCTATGCCTCAATGTCTCCACTTTTTCTTTTCGCTCTTAATCTGGCCATAATCATCGCCGGCATCCTGGCCAGCCCGCCGATTCTTGGCACCATATCCTTGTTATCGATAGCGATGGTGATAGGAGGCTATGTTATGCTTGGATGGTCCATGGCGCCGGCTATGCTGGCCGCGTTGGTGCTCTCGATGGCTATTTCAATGGGCCTTTCTTGGATGTTGTGGCACTATATCTATGTGGCTTTGGAACTGAGCTGGGAGAGCCGCCGGCGGGCCGTGGAGGCCATGCGCGCCGCCCAGGCGCGTCGGGCCGAGCTGCGCCGGGCGGTTAAGGCGCTGGATGAGGGATATGAACGATTGCAGCGTCTTAATCAGGAGCTGATCGAGACTCGTCATGAAGCCGAGGAGGCGCGCCGTTTGAAAGCCGAGTTTGCCGCCAACGTCAGCCACGAGCTACGTACGCCGATCAATCTGATCGTTGGCTTTAGCGAGATGATGTACATGTCTCCGGAATCTTATGGCGGGCAGCCCTTGCCAGCCGAGTATTTGGGCGATGTCCACGCCATCTATCGCAGCGCACGCCATCTACAGACCCTTATCGATGACATATTGGACCTGTCGCGCATCGATGCACGGCAGATGGCCTTAACACGCGAGATGGGCGCTATCGAAGACGTCATCGCCGAAGCGGTGCAAGTGATTCGCGAGCTGGTACAGCGCAAGGGGCTCTCGCTGGAGGTCGATGTTTCAGCGGATCTGCCGCCGATATATCTGGATCGCACACGCATCCGGCAAGTATTGCTCAACTTGATCAGCAATGCCGTGCGTTTTACCGACCAGGGCTATATCCGCGTGAAATGTCGCCTTTTGGATACCACGAGCGGCGAGGCAGAGGAAATCGTTGGCAGTCACGCCCCGGCGCTCCCTGAGGGGCGGTTCATTTGCCTAAGCGTGGCCGATAGCGGCATCGGCATTCGCTCCGAGGATCTGGGCAAAGTGTTTGAAGAGTTTCGTCAGGTAGACGGGTCTTCGCGACGTCGATACGGTGGCACGGGTCTGGGCCTGGCCATTTCCAAGCGTTTTGTGGAGCTCCATGGAGGGTGGATGTGGGTGGAGAGCGAATACGGTCGCGGCAGCACTTTTTACTTTGTCTTGCCCGCGGCGGAGGAGGCCTGGCTGCGGCCCAAATTGCTCGGTTCTCCCCACGAACCGACCCTCAATGCGCCGGGTAAGCGCATCGTAGTGCTGGATCGCGACCCGGCCGTGGTGCAGCTTTTTGCCCGTTACTTGCGCCGCCGTCAGGTGGAGGGCGCCACATCGGTGGAACAGATGTTGAACATTACCGCCGCCTATGCGCCGGAGCTCTTGGTATTGGCCGATGGCACGCCCCCGGAGGCGGTGCTATCTCGGCAGAAGGACTATCCGGCGCTCGCCAGCGCGCGGCTTTGCGTTTTGTCTTGCCCTATCCCTACTGAACGTCGCAAGGCCCTTAGCCTGGGCTTTGCCGACTATTTGCTCAAACCGATCGGCGAACAGCAATTGCGCGCCGCGTTGGAGGGTGCGGCTCCTGAAGCGCAAAGAGCGCTCATCATCGAGGACGATCCGGACATGATCCGCTTGTTGGGGCGTATGTTGGCACGCATTCGGCCGGAAATGACCGCCGCGCGGGCTTATAGCGGGGAAGAGGCTCAACAGATTATTTTAGCGGGGGCATCGAACGGCCAAATGCCCGATGTCGTTTTGTTGGATCTGGCTTTACCGGGCCTCAGTGGATATGACCTGATGCTTTGGATGCAAGACAGAGGGCTGCTGACGATGCCCATTATTGCCATTACCGCCAATGTGCGCTTGCAAGCGTCTACATCGTCCGACGTCATGACCATGACTTTGGCCCGTAGGTCAGGGTTCTCTGCCCAAGAGGCGCTTACCTTCACCGAGTTGGTTGCCGAGCACTTTCCCTGTCGTTACGCTTTTGAGGATTCTTCAATGAGGGAAGCAAACCGTTCAAATGATCGATCGTGAACGCGAAGGGGCATCAACGGCGATCTGCCCAGCGGGCCAACATGTCAAGCAGATCCCTTTGGGTCACCGGTTTTTGGATATAGTCGTCGGCGCCGAGGGAGAAGGCAAGTTCGCGTTCGTTAAGAATGGAGCAGATGATCACGGGGATATCGCCAGTTACGGGATTATGTTTGAGGCTCTGCAATGCCTCCCAGCCGTCATGCCCGGGCATCATGACATCCAGCATGATCAGGTAAGGCCGCGCTTCTTTGGCCAATGAAAGGGCTTGTTCAACAGAGCGAGCGCCGAGCACTTTGAAACGCCCTGGAGTCAGAAAACGGCGGAACATGTCGATGACGTCCTGGTTGTCGTCCACGACGAGGAGCACGTCGCGCCGGGAGGGCAATAGCAGATGGATGAGGCTGTCCTCGATCCATAGGCGACCACCCACCCGCTCGGCTAGGCGGCAGCCTAAGGAGAGGCGGGGCGATTCCTCCGCCTTCAAAAGTGGGGTGGACATTGGGGCCTCTCCGGAGGCGGTGAGCAGGTTAAAGCAGAGACGCAGCTCATCCCGATGCCCTTCTTCTGAGCCGCCGACCGTGAGCGCCAAATGTGCCCCTTCGGTGTGCATCACCAAATAGCTCAGGATGTTGAGCAAAATCTGGCGCAAGAGGGCGCGGTCCCCATAGATGGTGCCCTTGGAGAGAAAATGCACCTCCAGAGCGATGCCGCGGCTCTTGGCGAGGCTCTCCATTGCACCGACGGCGCTCTCGACCAATTCCTCGATGTCCAGCGGTTCGCGTTGTGCCCCGGCTACCAGCCGTTCTAGCTCCTCGGTGACACTATCCTCTGCACTATGGGGAGAGGGCTCGTTCTCTGTCCGCTCCCCTTGCAGCCGATTCCAGAGCAGGTCGATCACGGCGCGCAGGGCGCGGGCATGTTCCCGTTGATACTGACGATCGCTGATAGCCAATTCTTGTGCTACCGAAAGGGAGGGCATGCGCTGCACATAGTGCTGGAACATTACACGGTAGGGGCGCCACTCCTTGGCGTTGTAAGGAAGCTGGGCGTTGGGGCGCAACAATTCGATCGTCTCTAACAAGACGCGGCGTAACGCCTGGGCGCTATTGATGGCCCCCGAGGAGGATGTCTTGTCCAAGAGGACACAGAGGGGATGATTTTGCAGATGCGCAGTATCGTATAGGTGCGCGATGGCATCGCGCACCTGTCTGGCGAATTCCTCTTTCGGTTCAGTTCCACTCGGCGTTTGGCGACCGAATGGCGTATCTGTGGCGGCCATGCGCCCTACACATCGTTTATAATAATAGGACAGGAAAATCATTGTGAGTATAGCAAGGGCATAAGATGACGTCAATTACGGCCCGTCCCCCTTGCTTTGCGACGGCATTAGGGAGCGCCTTCGGTATTTTATTGC
>JACIWY010000037.1 GCA_014360745.1 Chloroflexota bacterium | reverse complement strand
GATATCAGCCTGCGACCTGTACTCCAGAGCCCTCCAACACCTGGCGTAGAAACTGGCCGGTGTAGGAGTGAGGCTGCATCGCCACCTGCTCCGGCGTCCCTTCGGCGACGATATAGCCCCCTGCATCACCCCCTTCAGGCCCCAGATCGATGATCCAATCGGCGGATTTGATCACATCCAGGTTGTGCTCGATGACAGCCACCGTGTTACCCGCATCCACCAGACGTCCGAGAACGTGCAAAAGCCGCTCCACGTCGGCAGTATGCAAGCCTACCGTGGGCTCATCGAGGATGTAAAGGGTGCTGCCGGTGGCCCGGCGCGATAATTCGCGCGCCAGCTTGACCCGCTGAGCCTCTCCGCCGGAGAGGGTCGTCGCCGGCTGCCCCAAGCGGATATAGCCCAAGCCCACATCGTGCAGTGTCTCCAACTTGGTGCGGATGGCCGGCACGTTCTTGAAGAAGCGCAGCGCTTCGTCCACCGTCATATCCAATACGTCGGCGATGCTTGCCCCCTTGTAGCGTACCTCTAACGTCTGCCGATTGTATCGTTTGCCATGACAGACTTCGCAGGGCACATAAACATCGGGCAGGAATTGCATCTCGATCTGGATGATCCCCGCCCCTTGGCAAGCTTCGCAACGCCCCCCCTTGACGTTAAACGAAAAGCGCCCGGCTTTATAACCGCGGATCTTGGCCTCCGGTAAGGAAGCGAACAAACTGCGGATGGGCCCGAACATCCCCGTATAAGTGGCCGGATTAGAGCGCGGCGTGCGCCCGATGGGCGACTGGTCGATGTCAATGACCTTATCCAGGTATTGGATCCCCTCGATCCCGTCATGGTCGCCGGGCCGGGTCAGCGCGTGGTGCAATCGTTGAGCCAAACTTTTATAGAGGATCTCGATGAGCAGGCTGCTTTTGCCCGAACCGGACACACCGGTGATGGCCACCAAGCGCCCCAAGGGTAGGCGCACGTCCAGATTCTTGAGGTTGTTCTCTCGAGCGCCGCGCACCACGAGCCACTTGCCGTTTCCCTCTCGACGGCGGGCCGGAACGGTTACACAGGCCTTGCCGCTGAGGTAGCGGCCGGTTATGGATGCCTCGCACGCGAGGACGTCCTCCAACGTGCCCTGGCAAACCACCTCGCCTCCATGCTCGCCGGCCCCGGGGCCCAAGTCGATGATATGGTCGGCGGCACGGATCGTAGCTTCATCGTGCTCGACCACCACGACGGTGTTGCCCAGGTCGCGGAGTTGCAGCAAGGTCTCGATCAGGCGCCGGTTATCCCGTTGGTGCAGGCCGATGCTCGGCTCATCCAGGATATAGAGCACGCCCATGAGCTGCGAACCGATCTGCGTGGCCAGGCGGATGCGTTGCGCTTCGCCGCCCGATAAGGTGGCCGCGCCACGATCCAACGTCAAATAGTGCAGGCCTACGTTAACCAGGAATTGTAGCCGCGCCAGGATCTCTTTGATGATCTGGTGGGCAATGAGGTTTTGGCGCTCGTTAAAGCGCTCGGGCAGCCCGCGGATAAACTCGATGGCCTGATCGATAGGCAAGCGCGTCAACTCGTCGATATTAAGGCCCCCCACGGTGACAGCCAGGCTTTCCGGGCGCAGCCGTTTGCCTCCACAGGCGGGGCAGGGCCCCTCGCTCATATATTCCTCCAACGCTTCGCGAACGCGCTGCGATGAGGTATCGCGATAGCGCCGCTCCAGGTTGGGGATTACCCCTTCAAAGGCGGTCTGGTGGGTGCGCACCCGCCCGTGCTGGTTGCGATAGATCACCTCCACCATCTCTCCGCCGCTGCCACGCAAGATAATCTCTTGCTGCTGTGGCGTGAGATCTTTCCAGGGCGTATCCATCGAAAAATGGTAACGCCGCGCCACCCCCTCTAGCAGATGGGCAAAATAATTATCGCCCTTGCTCAAAGAGGCCCAAGGCTCGATGGCTCCCTCGGCCAACGACAGCTCAGGATTGGGCACGATCCGCGCTGGATCGAACTCGCGCCGAGTGCCCAGGCCAGTACAGACGGGGCAGGCGCCGTGAGGACTATTGAACGAAAAGCTGCGCGGCTCGATTTCGGGCAGGCTGATCCCACAGATCGGGCAGGCATAATTCTCCGAATACATGATCTCTGCGGAATCGCGGCCAGAGCCGACGATCTGGACCAGCATGACCCCATCGCCCAAATCCAGAGCGGTTTCGACCGAGTCGCTCAGCCGAGTACGAAAGGCCCCCTGCCCATCCCCTTCTTCGTGACGCACCACCAACCGATCGACGACGGCCTCGATGGTATGCATCTTGTAGCGATCCAGGACTATGTCCTCATCCAGCTCGCGCACCTCGCCGTCGATGCGCGCACGGACATAACCCGCCTTGCGCAGATCGGCCAAGACGCGCTTGTGCTCGCCCTTGCGATCGCGAATGAGCGGGGCCAGGATCAAGAGGCGGCTGCCTTCTTCCAACCCCAGAATGCTCTCGACGATCTCTTGTGCGCTTTGCCGGCTGATCTCCCGCCCGCATTGAGGGCAATGGGGGATGCCCACGCGAGCGTACAACAGGCGCATGTAGTCATAGACCTCTGTCACCGTGCCCACCGTTGAGCGCGGGCTGCGGCTGGTGCTCTTTTGATCGATGCTAATGGCCGGTGAGAGCCCGTCGATATAATCCACATCGGGCTTGTCCATCTGGCCGAGGAACTGGCGCGCATAGGCCGAAAGCGATTCGACATAACGTCGCTGGCCTTCGGCGTAGATGGTATCGAAAGCCAACGACGACTTGCCCGAGCCGGACAAGCCGGTGATCACCACCAACTTGTTGCGTGGAATGTCGACATCGATGTTTTTGAGGTTATGTTGTCTGGCGCCGCGGATCGAGATGTATTCGTGCGCCATGATCCTTCTCCGTATCCATCCGAACCCAGGTAAATGAGCATCTTATGTTAAAGCATTTCGCAAAGGAGTATTATACCAGGTCGAGAAAGCGACGACAAAAGAAGACAAGGCCACTCCGAGACGGGCGACGCCGATCCCGGAGCAGCCAACCAGCGGAGATGGTTTGTGGTCGGGGCTATATCAGGCCCTAGGCATGATCTTGAGCACTACCGCGTGTTCACAAGGGGGTTGGAGGGGCATTTGAACGTAGAGGCCATCGCCGGCACGTTGCCAAGGCAACGGCTCGCCGACGCCGAGCATCTGAACGCTCGCGATCTCTTGGCGATAGAGCTTGAGATCGCTGCCCAACGAGCGCAGACACGCCCGGCCTTCCTCCGGCCAACCCAAGAGGATAGCGTAAAGCACATTGTCTTTGGTCGTAAAGCGAACATCGCGCGGGGTAAAAGCCGAGCGCTTGGTGTCGGCAAAGGAGCCGGCCACGATCTCGGTGGGGCCTTCGCCAAAGACGGTCCAGGGGCGGGTGCCGTAAATTGCCTCGCCGTTCAACGCCAGCCAGCGGCCGATTGCGCGCAAGATCTCGACCTCGGGCTCAGGGATGGTCCCATCGGCGCGTGGGCCGATATTGAGTAACAAGGCGCCGTTCTTGCTGACGATGTCGCACAGATCGTGCACGATATCAGTGGCGGTCTTGTAATCCTGGTCCTCTACATATCCCCACGAGTTCTTGGAAATAGAAGTATCGGTCTGCCAGAAGGGGATGCGGATGTCGGTCAACTGCCCCCGCTCAATGTCGTACACGGCGGCCTGTGCCGGAAAGGCGTTGTGTTTGTAGTTAATAACCACGCCACGGCCCCACTGGGCCCCCCGGTTGTAATAATAGGCGGCAAAGCGACGCAGGTAGGGCTCAAAGGCCGGTTCTTCGATCCACCAGTCGAACCACACCAATTGAGGCTGATACTTGTCCACCAGCTCGCAGGTTCGTGCCAACCAGTCATCCAGATAGGCTTCGTGGGGCTGGGTGCCACGCGGCTGGGCTGGCCCATAAAAGTCGGCGTAGCGGGGATCTTGGACATCCGAGGGGAATTGCATCCCGCCATCCATGAACCACCAATGTTCCGCACGATGGCTAGAGAGGCCCAAAATGAGCCACTGGCGCCGCACCGCATCGGCCAACTCACCGATGACATCGCGCTTTGGGCCCATCTCGCGGGCGTTCCAGCGAGAGAAGGAACAATCGTACATGGCAAAGCCGTCGTGGTGTTCAGCCACCGGCACGACAAACTTGGCGCCGGCCTGGCGAAAGAGCCCGGCCCACTCGTCAGGATCGAACCGCTCCGCCTTGAACATGGGGATGAAATCCTTGTACCCAAAGCGGTCGTGGGGGCCGTAGGTGGCCAGGTGGTGCTGATACTCGGGGCGACCGCGTTGGTACATGTTGCGAGGATACCATTCATTGCCAAACGCCGGGACGGCATAGACACCCCAGTGGATGAAAATACCAAACTTGGCATCCTGATACCAACGCGGCACTTGGTAAGTACAAAGTGAAGCCCAGGTGGGCTCGAAAGGCCCTTCAGGAATGGCGATGGTTCTGTTCATAGCTCCTCCACAAGATATTTCTGACCCTAACCGGATCGCCCGGCCGACGGCCCGGGCACGGCGACTTGCCTTCATCGCCCCACGGGGCGCCCACCATAACGGTTACACTCATGAAGGATCTTCTCGTTTCTACTCGGCGTGGGTAGCCGAGTGCTCGAGCCGGGCTAGCGCATCGGGAAGTTGGCTCAACTCGGTGATCACAGCGTCGCAGATCGATGCGTCGAGTGCCTCGTCCCCGCGCGATTCGTCGGAGGGGCGATGAACCCAGACGGTACGCATCCCTATGCCATGTGCACCACCGATATCGGCACGCCAGTTGTTGCCCACCATCACCGCTTCCTGTGGCGATACATTGAGACGCTCTAAAATATGCAAAAAAGGAATCGGCGCCGGCTTGCCCACGCCCAAGGCGCCAGAGATAACGATGAGCTCAAAAAAGGGCTCAAGCCCTAGCGCGGCGATCTTGGGCCCCTGGAGTTCGGGCAGGCCGTTGGTGAGCAACGCCAGGCGGTAGCGCTCGCGCAATTGACGCACTACAGGCAGAGCGTCGGGATAGAGAGCCGGTGGGGTGGACATCTCTTGGCGAAAACGCTCGACAAGAAGGTCGGGCAATGTGCCATCGACAACGCCTTGCTCGGCCAAGGCCCTGGACCAAGATTCATAACGATAGGTCGGCGCCCAGGCGCGCAACGCGCAAAGCGCGTCGCCCTCGCCGACAAAGTCGGCGCGCAGCCCTTCCCATGAGCTAATGCCTATCGCCAGAGCGTACTCGCGAGCCGGCGCACGATGCCACCATTCCCGCGAAATGCGCCGCACGGCGGTATAGAGCGCCTCTTCTTCTATAGACCGCCCTTGAGCTGCGATGAGGGAACGGGCAAAGCGACAGGTCGCACGAAAGGCTTTTTCGACCGCCGCGTATTCCGCCACCAGCGTCTCATCCAGATCCAAGACCGCGACTTGAATGCCCATTTTCACCTCGAAAATAGCAAGCTATGATCGCAAGCGGCGGGATAGAACTCATTCCGCCGATAGCACCGGGGGGATGACCCCACGTACAGACAGCCAACGCAGCAGCCAGGTCAACGCCAGCCCGGCCACAAAGCCGATGGCCATATTGGTCGCCACCGAGAGCCCCGCCGTGAACAAGGCCAACGCCAAGGGCCAGCGGCGCAGGCGCAGCACGTTACGAGCCAACTCGATCCCGACCATCAACATCATCCCACCGATGAGGGGCATGGGAAAGGCCGAGAGGATGCCCAGCAGCGCCTGGCCCAGAAATACTCCCAGACTGATCTCGATGATCCCCTCCAGAATGTTCGTCCCACCGGTGCGTGCCCCGAAATAATATTGCCCGGCCAGGCCGCCCGATCCGTGACACATGGGCATGCCGCCGAAAAAGGAGGAAACGATGTTCATCACGCCCATGTTCAACATCAGGCGATCCTCGCTTACCGCCTTGTCCGGGAACAGGTCGCGGATCATCGTCGCCGTGGCCAACACGGCGTTGGTGATCGTCAACGGAATCTGGGCAAAGCCAGCCAATACCATAGCCCGCCACACATCGGACCAGGCAGGCACGGAAAAACGGGGCAGGGCGATACCAAATCGTAAATTGGGCAAGAGGTCGCCGCGCCAGGCCATGATGGCCATGCCCAGGCCCATGATCACCACCGCCGCCGGGGCGTAGCGATTCTCGCGCAAAAGCAGGATGATGACCACCGCGACCAGCCCCCACCACGGTTCGGGGGCAGCCATCTTGACCGCCTGAACGCCCAAGGTGATGCCCAACGCCAGTTGGATGCCGCGCACCAGGTACACCGGTGTGATCTCGGCCAGCTTGCGCATGGCGCCCGTCAACACTACGACGAGCCAGAGCAAGCCCAGGCCCAAGCCGGAGGCAGCGACCATCGACGCAGGCCACCCCTGGGCGATGGCTGCCACCGAGATCACCTTCTTGGGCTCCACCGGCATGGGCAGGCGATAGATGAGGCCGGTGACAATATTGGTCAGCCCGATCATGACGAACAACGCCACGGGGTCCATGCGGTTCACGGCGATGAGGCCCACGGCCAGGGGGAAAAGGGTGCCGAAATCGCCCATCGAGCCGGCCAACTCGCGCAGGTTAAATTCAAAATCTTGATACGTGCGTGGGTCGCGCTGCATAGCGTCCTCCCGAATCCCTTTATATGAGCACGGCTTTTACTCGAAAAGCCGTTGATGTTGGGCCTTTCACCTTCTTCAAAATGATAGTGTACAGTGTCACGCACCTATCCGCGAAGCTTCACCAAGTCATCCACCTAAGACGGATGCGCCCAAAGCCCGGGCGGTGTATCCCTTCTCAAAAGCGTCAAACGCCACAAGGCTACCTGCCCACCGCCCCCGGCCGCACCGGCATCGTCGGCACAGCTCGTGGAACGCGCCAACCATAGAGCGCGGCGACCACGAGGAGCCCCACGGCGATATAGCCAAAGGCGGATTGGTAACCCAAAGCCGCCACCATCAGCCCCCCTACCATCGGGCCCATGGAATGCCCCACGTCCATAATGCTCGACAGGGTGCCTAGGGCCGCGCCGTGGGTAGTGGCTCGAGAAAGATCGGCCACAAAGGCCGACGTCGAGGCGGTGACGGCAGCCATCCCCAGCCCGAACACAGCGATCAACGCCATGAGGATCGGATAGATGCCCGTCAACGGCATCAATACCATGGTTATGGCACACAGGAACAATCCTCCCGTGATCAGGGGTATGCGGCCGATACGGTCGGATAAACGGCCGGTGAAGGGCTTGCTCAGGGCCACCACCACGATCTGAGCTGTGAAGAGCAACCCAATCTGCCAGGCAGCCAGCCTGAGCTGTTCGTTCAGATAGATCGGCAAAAAGACCTCGACGAATCCAAAGGCAAAATATTGCGCCGCTTCGATCAAGCTGGTTGCCAGGAGCGCCATATTGCGAAAGAGGACGCCCAGGTCGGCGCGAACGGTATTCCAGCTTCTTCTCAGTTCGGCACCCGGATCTTGCCCCGCGCTGGAATTCAGGCCCATTCTGGGAAGGCTCAACGCTGCCAGCAGGGCCAGCAGGCCGGCCACGCCATCGGCCAGGTAGACCCAGCGAAAGTTCTCGCCAAAGATCAGCAGGCCGCCGATCGTCGGCGCCAGAAACCGCCCCACCATCGTCGCCGAAGAGTACCAACCCATGCGCTCGCCGCGCCTGGCATCGAAAAAGTCGGCTACCGTCGCCATCGCCACAGGCCCCAAGATCGCCGTGGCCAGCCCATGATAGATGCGCACCAACACCAAATGGCCCGGCGTTTGGACGAGAAGATACAGAAACGGCGCCGAGGCGAACACGAACATGCTGAGCAGCAAGATCTTGCGCCGCCCGATCAGGTCCGACAGAACGCCCGCCGGAATGCTGACAATAATCCCGACCACTGTCGAAGCGGCGGCGATAAAGCCCACTGTAGCTTGCGGCACGCCCATGCTACGGATAAAGAGCGGCAATGCGGGGTTCTTGGCCATGGTGGAGCTCAGGATGGCCAGCCCACCCATCAGGCACAGCGTCACGAACGGTGAGATGCGCCGAGTCAAGACACGTCGTCCACTTTCCATTTCTTGCGCCTCCGGTCTTAAACCGAGTTATCCCGAACCCCATACAACGACGAGCTCCTCGTACGGTATATACCTTGGGGCAAGTGTCCCCACCCTCCCCAATATGAAGCGAGCCGGAGGTTCGCGTTCCTCTTAATGAATGTGGGTTGAGGCGCGGGTATCCCCTGCCCTGCGCGAAGCGAGCCCCGTAGCGTTATCTGCTGCCGCAGATCGACTGAAAGATGACCAGCGCATCCGGCTTGTAGGGCATGTCGAGCAGGCAATCCAAAAAGGACACATAGGGCATGGGTTCCCCCGTGCGGGGATGCCGAAGCGCGCGCTTTTCGGGCGCCTGTCGGGCCATGATGCTATCAACCACCTTGCTCCAGTGGCGGATCGGCACCATGACGAGCGAGCCATCGCGGGCGTGCATCTCGGCCACATAGTCGGGGAACTGGGCCTTGGCCCTCTTCAAGCTCTCCTGTGAGCCAAACGTCGCCGGATCGAGTGCAAAGGCGCGCTCCATAACCCGGTGCCCATAGGAGATGTACAGCTCCCAGTCGGCCCGGCTATATCCGCTGCCCCGTTGATCTCGGCCAAGGACATAATGGATGCCGACATGGTCGCGATGGGCAAAAGGATCGTAATAGTTGGTGACCAGGTCGGCGCTCTCGCCGCTGAGAAGGCGCTGAAGCGCCTTCTGATGCTCGACAAGCGCCGCCCCATGAAACCCCAATCCCAACTGCACCTCGACAAAGGCCAACAGCAATCTCGTGTTAAAATGATCAACATGCACGGGTCGCCCTTCGTTATTGTATATGATCGCAACCCTTTTGAACAATGGCTGCTCGGCTCCAAAGACGCATCGCGCGCTGGCGTCCGCGAGGTATGCGGCGAATAGCGTGCCAGGGGTCAGTATTTCGTCGTTGAGGATGAGAAAAGTGCCCGATCCGCGTTTCTCCAGACGCAACCCCAGCGTGGAGGCCAGGAGCTCGCGTGGGCACTCGCTGAGCTCGGCGTAAAAGGTGGCCTCGGCTTTGATGACGATCTCTGTCATGCCTCAAGCCTGACTTGAACAGCGGCTTCGTTGGGGGTGCCGGGCACTCAGGTGCCTGACACCTGGTTCCTCTCATGTGGTGGATTCGTCTACCGCCCATTGCCGCTGATATAACCGCCGATAGACGGCGTTGCTCGTGATTAACTCCTGGTGAACGCCTTGCCCCACCACCTGCCCCTTCTCGATGACGACGATGCGATCCGCCAGAGCCAGCGTCGAGAAGCGATGGGCGATGAGGATCAACGTGCGCTCCCGGGCGACGATCTCCAAGGCGCGTTGGATGAGGGCCTCGGTATAGGCGTCCACGTTAGCCGTGGCCTCATCCAAGATCAACACCCGCGGATCGGCGAGCAAAGCGCGGGCCAAGGCCACCAGTTGGCGCTGTCCTCCGGAAAGCAACGCCCCGCTTTCGCCCACCGGGGTATCGTATCCCCTAGGCAGCGTAACGATGAAATCGTGAGCTTGGGCTTGTCGGGCGGCGGATTCGACCTGTTCGTCGGTGGCTTGCGGGTCGCCGTAACGGATATTCTCGCGGATCGTGTCGGGGAACAAATAGACATCTTGGGGTACGATCATCACCAGCCGGCGCAAACCGGCCAAGGGGATGCGGCGTACATCGACGCCATCGATGCGCACGGCGCCCTGCTGCACGTCGTACAGCCGCGCTATCAGAGAAGCGATGGTGCTCTTGCCCGCGCCCGTGGCCCCGACCAGCGCCACCGTCTCGCCGGCGTTCACGCGCAGGCTCAAATCGCGGAGAACCGGCTCCGCATCATAACCAAAGGTCACCTCCTCAAAGACCACTTCGCCTTTGAAGCCCTCCCTGGGAAGCTCGGCCTGCGCCGGCTCGTCGATCTCGGGCTCGCGTTGCAGATATTCCGCGATGCGATCCAGGGATGCAGCCGCCGCCTGAAAAGAGTTGTACACCAAACTCAACTCGCGCAGCGGACCGAAGAAGCGGTAAATATAGGCCAAAAAGGCCAGTAGAACGCCCATGGTCGTGGCGCCCCGCGCCACCAACATGCCGCCGTAACCGAGCACCAGGGCCATGCCCAAGGCGTTGGTGATGGTCATGGTGGGAAAGACGGCGGCAAAGAGCAGGCTCACCCGCAAGTTGGCCTTCATATTGCGCAGGCTGAGCTGCTCGAATTGCTCGATGGTAAAGCTTTCTCGCGAAAGCGATTGCACCACGCGCATGCCCGACACGCCTTGCTCCACGCTCGTATTAACTCGCGCGATCTCTTGCTGCACCTGGCGGTAGGCGCTACGCATTTGCTTGCCCAGATAGCCCATGCTGATCATCACCACCGGCACGGAGATCAGCGTCACCAGCGTCAGCCGCCATTCGAGCAGCGCCATCACCACCACGATGCCGATGAGGGTCAGCAGGTCGCCGAGCAGGCTCAACAACCCGCTGGAGACGACGTCGGACAGGGCGTTCACATCGCTGGTCAGCCGCGAGGTGATCTGACCCACCCGCTCGCGTCGATGAAACGCTATCGGTTGGCGCAACGTCTGGCGGAATAGATCGCTGCGAATGGCATGGACGATATGCTGACCGACCCAGCCGGTGAGGTAGCTCTGCCAATAGGAGCCCAACCACTGCGTACCGTTCACCGCCAGGTAGATAAGCGAGAGCCAGGTGAGCCCGAGCGCGTCTCGTTGGGCAATAAAGCGGTCGATGGCCACCTTGCCCAGATAAGGCAGGAGAAGCGACGTGCCCGTGACCCCCAGCATGGCCAGACCGGCGAGGAGCAAGCGGCCCCGCCAGGGGCGCAGATAACGACCGATGAGGCGTAAGGCGTCGCGGTCGAGGTTTTTGAGACTGTAGGGCTGCACCTCGCCACCTTGGAGCCGCCCCATAAAGCCACCGCGTATGGTCATGCCACATCTCCTACTTGCAGGCGCTCACCACGGAATTGCAGATCGTACAGCGCGCGGTAATAGCCGCCGAGGGCCAAGAGCGCTTCGTGAGCCGATTGTTCCACCGTGCTCCGCGCCCGCTCCACGATGCGCCCCTCGCGCAACACCAAGATCTGGTCGGCTTGCTGCACGGTCCATAGGCGGTGGGCGATAACAAAGGTGGTGCGCCCACGGCGCACCGCCTGGAGCGCCTGTTGCATGCGTCGCTCGGTGTCGGCGTCGACGCTGGAGGTGGGCTCGTCCATGATCAGGATGCGCGGGTCGCGCAAGAGGACGCGGGCCAGGGCAATGCGCTGTTTCTGGCCGCCGGAAAGGCGCACGCCGCGCTCGCCAACCGGCGTATCATATCCCAGGGGCAGCGAGGCGATGAAATCGTGCATCTGCACCACCTTGGCGGCCCACTCGATCCTCTCCCGGCTCGCCTCCGGGTTACCGTAGGCGATGTTCTCGGCCAGCGAGGCATCGAACAGGAATACCGATTGCAGGGCGATACCGATGGCATCGCGCAGACTCTTGACCGTCACCTGGTGGATATCGTGCCCGTCGATAGTGATGCGCCCGGCCTGGGGGTCATAGAAGCGCGGCAAGAGATGCACCAGCGTCGTCTTGCCCGAACCAGAAGGGCCGACCAGGGCGACCATCTCGCCGGGCTGAGCCTCCAAGTCGATGCCGCGCAGCACCTCGTCTCGTTCGCGATAGGCAAAGCGCACCCCCTCGTAGCGGATATGGCCGCGGACTGGGGGCAGAGGATAGGCCCCCGGTACATCCTGGATGTCGGGCTTGATGTCCAACATCTCGAACACGCGCTCTGCGGCGGCCAGCGAACGCAACACCACATTAAGCATCATACCGGTCTGGCGGATGGGGCGCAACAACATACTGATGTAGGTGGTAAAGCCGACCAGTGTGCCCAAGGTGATGATCCCCCCGATAACGCTCAGACCGCCGAACCAGAGCACCAAACCCGTGCCGATACCTACCAGGATATTGGCATAGGGCATCCATAGGGAAGAAATACGCGTCGTCTCGATGTTGGCCTGCCGCAAGGCGGCGCTCTCGCGATCGACCCTGCTTTGCTCAAAGCGCTCTCGCCCGAACAGTTTGACCACCTCAATACCGGCGAGAATCTGCTGCAAGACGGCGGTGAGATCGGCCAACTTCCGCCTCGCGCGAGCCATGGCCGGCTGCACCTGCCGGGCATAGATGATCATTCCATGAACCATCAGGGGCACAAAGAAAAGATAGATCAACGCCAAGCGCCAGTCCCATAGGGCCAAGATTACCAAGATGCCCAGCAAGGTGAGCAGGTTGCTCAGGACGACCACCGCCGCCCGCCCAAAAAAGTCGCTGAGCACGTCGACGTCGGCGGTCACGCGCGACATCAGATCACCGGTGCGTGCTTGGTCATAGAAAGAGAAGGAGAGTTGGCTGAGGTGCTCAAAAACGGCGTTGCGCAGGTCGAATACAATGCGCTGGCCCACCGCCGCCGTGGCATAGAGCCGGACGAAATCTACCAACCCTTGGAGCAGCGCCAGCCCGATGAGGCCGCCGGCCAGCCACCAGATGCGCCCCGTCTCTCCACCGAGAATCAGCCTATCGACACCAAAGCGAATGACCCAGGGCGGAGCCAGCTCGATGGCTGTGGTCGCCACCACAGCCAACACGATGCCCAACAGCTTGAGCGCGTGCGGCCGCATATAGCCCAGGAGGCGGAGTAGAATCGGCCGCACAGGGCCGGAGGGGCCGGGCCTGCCTGGGCCTCGGCCACGTTGTTTCCCGTCGCTCCCTCCACTACCGCGCTTCCCATCACCCTCCGCTATCTCTTTGGGCCGGCGGCCCCCCGGCGGCGCGCCGTCCCTAGCGCCTTCCGGGCCACCCGGTGCGCCCCGCCTTGGGCCGAATATAGGCCCGCCTTCTAGGATCGATGACTTGGGCATCGCGCATCCTTTCTCTTTCTGGTTGGCGCCCGTTCGCCCATGTTACGCTCGTATCGGCTCACGTCCTAACAGAGCAAGTGGGTCATCGGACATGTGGCTCATGGCCAATTGGAAATGCTCGGTGCCCAGGAACAATCGCTGCCGCGCTTCGGGCGCCCGCAAGATCGGCGATTCGCCTTGTTGCGTCTGATGGCAGCGGATGGCGGCTATTTTTTGTTCCCACACGGGCGTGACATCAACGGCCACATCGATCCGCTCGTCGGGCGTCGCGTGAAGCTGCTTCAGCCCCAGGTCGTCGGCAACGGAGCGCGGCACGGCCAGATAATAGAGCACGCCGAGGGTATCAACCCCCTCCGAGGTTGCGCGCCGAAAGGCCGCCGCCGCCCAACGGCTCACGGCCTGGTGGTCGGGATGGCCGGAGAGGCCATGAGGCGGCCAGGTGAGCAACACCCTGGGTTGCAGATCATGGATCAGCGACAGCAGGCGCTCGACGGCCTCACGTTCGTCCACCTGGGCGAGGCCGCCGTCGGCATAGCCCCACACGAGGGGCGGGGCGATGCCCAGGGCGCGGCAGGCGCAACGCAGCTCCGCCTCACGCACGGCCCCCAATTCCTCCGGGCGACAGATGGGCGGATCGCCGCAGGAGCCGGCCTCTCCACGTGTAGCGGCGATCACTTGTACCTGCATACCCCGGCGAGCCAACAAGGCCAGAGTGCCGCCACAACGAAAAGACTCGTCATCAGGGTGGGCAAAGAGAGCGATCACTTTTCCCAAAGGCATGGTCTCGGAGTTCAAGAGGCCCCTTTCAGCTCGGCGATGCGCTCCTCCACGGCCTGAGCCTCGGCGCGCAGGTCCGCGAGATAGGCCTCAAGCCAGGCGATGCGTTCCTCCTTGGTGGCAAAGTGCCGCCGAAAGGCTCGCATGGGCGCCCCGATGCAGCAACAACCGCCCTAGTGCGGGGGCCTATGGTGCCAACTTCTGGGCCCGCAATCATGATACCCATGGGGATGATGCCCCCCGCATCCGTAATCATAGGGCTCATAGCGCGGCCGCCCGCACCCACAGTCATGATGTCCTTCGTGTCCACACATTGTTTCTTTTCTCCTTTTTTGATATTACTAGTAGTTTAGATGGCCGGCATCGCAGACGGCGCCCAAAGCGCCGGTACCCTAAACCTCACTCCTCAGTTTGCCGACACCCCTTGCAAGCATCCATACCGCCTTCCTCCGGACAGCTCCAGACTATCGTTTGGGCCAAGGCTTCCCCCAACTCCGCCCGAGCAAGCTCTTGATACCTTGCCAGGGCCTCCATATCCAGCCAATAATGAATGTGATAGCCCCGCCGTTCGCTACGCACCAGCCCCAAATCCTTGAGGATGCGCAAGTGTTGCGACACGCCGGACGGCGTGATGCCTAATGCTTCCGCTAAACGACTAACGCATAGCG
>JACIWY010000369.1 GCA_014360745.1 Chloroflexota bacterium | reverse complement strand
ATAAAAGAGAGCCGCAGCAAAAGCCACAGCTCTCGCATAGCTTCAGAAGCTTCTACAGCCAACAGCGCAGGCGGAGCCAAAGGAGCGCTCAGCCTTAAGCTATGAAGAGCTGACAAGTAGGCAAGCCTCTGATCGCTCTGTCGGCCCAGATACCTATCCCGCCTGCAGTGGCCGTCCAGACGGTCGGCCTATATACCCTTTACCGCCAGCAATGAGGCTGTAAAGACGAATGGGCCCTGATCCGGGTCTCAGGGCATGGTCACCCGATTACCATTCTGATAGATCAGGCGTCATCCAAATCGCCGGCGCCTTCATCCTCATCGTCCGCTGCCGAACGTAGGGAGATAAAACCCATCGATTGGCGCACTGCGCTTTCGATCTGCGCGGCGATCTCGGGGTTCTCCTTGAGGAAGGCTTTGTCGTTCTCACGCCCTTGGCCCAGCCTCGTCTCGCCGAACGAATAGTAAGCGCCTCGCTTTTCGATGATACCCGAATCGACGCCGACATCGAGGATGCTCCCCTCTTTAGAGATGCCATGGTCGAACATGATATCAAACTCGGCCATCTTGAAAGGAGGAGCCACCTTGTTCTTTTTGACACGCACGCGCACGCGGTTGCCGATCACTTCTCCGCCCTGTTTGATCGCCTCCAGACGGCGCATATCGAGGCGAACCGCCGCGTAGAACTTGAGCGCATTGCCACCGCTGGTCGTCTCGGGGTTGCCGAACATCACGCCGATCTTCATGCGTAATTGATTGGTAAAGATGACCGCGGTGTTGCTGCGCTTGATGGCGCCGGTGAGCTTGCGCAGTGCTTGCGACATGAGTCGCGCCTGGAGCCCCATGTGCGCGTCGCCCATGTCCCCTTCGATTTCGGCCTGAGGCACCAAAGCCGCCACAGAGTCGATGACGACGACATCCACGGCACCGCTCCGAACCAGCGCTTCAGTGATTTCGAGCGCCTGTTCCCCGGTATCCGGCTGCGAAATGTAGAGCTCATCGACGTTCACGCCGCAACGTTGCGCATACGCAGGATCTAGCGCATGCTCGACATCGATAAAAGCCGCAATTCCACCCATTTTCTGGCACTCGGCGATCACATGCTGGCACAAGGTGGTCTTGCCGGATGATTCGGGGCCATAGATTTCGGTGATCCTACCCCGCGGGATACCCCCTACGCCAAGGGCCATATCCAACACAAGACAACCGGTAGGGATGACCTCGACGTTCAGCCCCGCGGATTCGCCCATCCGCATAATGGCGCCCTCACCAAAACGCTTTCGGATTTGGGCGACCGTTGTATCCAATGCCTTTAGCTTGCCTTCATCTGCCATGTCAGGTTTCCTTTCCATGGCCTGCCCACATATACAGTTTACAATAGAGTGTGGAGAAACGCAAGTAGTGGTAGCCCCCAAAATCCCTTTTTCGAGCAGAAATTAGAGCGATCGGGAAAGCAAAAGCCGGACCGCACGAAACGGTCCGGCTTTCTTCGCACGCAAGGAACCTAACGATCCCAACGGCGATCGGGCTGCCAGAAGCCGAGCTTGGGGGTGTTCCACTCGTCGGTCGGCTCGAACAACCCCGGCTCGCGCAGGTTCTCCTTGATGCCTTCATAGTTCAAATCTACCCCCAGACCCGGCTTCTCCGGCACCTTGACGTACCCCTCCACCATCAGCGGCTCCTCTAGGCCGGTCACCAGGTTCTTCCAGAAGGGCAGGTCCACGGCGTGGTTCTCCAGCGCCACAAAGCTGGAAATGGCCGCCGCACAGTGAATGTTGGCCATGAAGGCGATGGGCGAGCCGGCAAAGTGCAAGGCGGTGGGGATGCCGTAGCGCTCGGCATAGTCGGCGATCTTTTTCGTCTCCAACATGCCACCGGAGGTCAACAGGTCGGGATGGATGATGTCCACCGCGCGGGCTTCGATCAACTCGCGAAAGCCGTCCCACAGGTAGATATTCTCGCCGGTGTTGGTGGGCACGTTGATCGCCTGGGTGATCCGCTTGTAGCCTTCGATGTCCCACCAGGGCAGGATGTCCTCCATCCAGGCCAGGCCGACCGGCTCGAGAGCTCTACCGAGGCGAATGGCATCGTTGACCGTCAACGGCCCAAAGTGATCGATAGCCAGCGAAATTTCGGGGCCGACGGCCTCACGCACGGCCATGGCGATCTCGACAAAGCGGGCGATGCCCTTGTCGCTGAGCTGCGTGCCGGGCAAACCACGGGCGTTAAAGCGCCCGCCATGGGGCATGTCCAATTCGTACCGCGTCGGCTGGCCGAATATCCCGCCAGGGACATAACCCTCCAGCACGCCCATGCCCACGTCGAACTTGATAAAGGTAAAGCCGAGTTTCTTGCGCCCCAGCACCCGCTCCGCATACCCCGCAGGCGTCGGCTCCGCCGGCGTCGGCGTGTCCGCATACACCCGCACCGCCTCCCGATACTTGCCCCCCAAAAATTGGTAGCAGGGCACCCCATATACCTTCCCCACCAGGTCCCACAACGCCAGCTCGATCCCCGAAACACCTCCCCCCTCGCGCCCCCAGTTGCCAAAACGCTTGATGGCCCGAAAGATCATGTCCACGTTACAAGGATTCTGCCCAAGCAGAAAGCTCTTGAATTGCAACGCGTTCTCCTTGTGGCCAGCATCGCGCACCTCGCCAATGCCGTACACCCCCTGGTTGGTGTCCAGACGAATGATGGGATAATCATAGTTCGAGGCCACTACCGCCACACGCATATCCGTGATCTTGAGCTCCGTGGGACGCGAATAGGTCTTGATCGCGTCCTCAATACGACCCATCTGTTCTTCTATTTTGCCGGGCATTCTCGTTGACTTTTCCTTTCTCAGATGTTTGGGTATAGGCACACGTTCGGCAAGGCAAGCCCTTCGAACCGGGCTATGCCCTGCCCGCGCATGCAAGCAGAATCAGGATTTGTGCCAAATTAGATACGGCTGGATGCGCTCCCAAACGCGATCGATCTCCCACATATCGTGTTCGTCCAGCGGCCTGACGGCGGTGCGGATGCGATTGTTCTTGAACACGCCCCGGCGAATCATGATCTCCTTGGCGTAGGCCATGCCGAAAAGGCCTTCGATGACCAGGCCCGGCAAGACCTTCTCAAAAAGATCACCGGCTTCGTCCAGTTGGCCGGCATCGAGCATCTCGTGGATGCGCTGGACGACATCGCAAAACTGGCAGGCATGCACACATCCCGCCGCGCCGCGCTGCCATTCGGTGATCAAGTTACGGGCACCCCCTCCGCCCATGACGCCATGTACGTAAGGGCTCTTTTTGGCGACCAAGGCGGCGATGTTCTTGTGAGCGGGGGGCACTTCCTCCTTGACCCAACTCACATGCTCGATCTCGGTGCACAGCTTGACGATCTGGTCGGGCGACATGGCCGCCACACTGGCATTTTGGATCCAGATCGGCACATCCACCACCTCATCGATCGCCTTGTAGTAATTATAAATGGTCTCGAAATCGGGTTTATGGATGTAGGATGGCATGGCGATGACGGCATCGGCGCCCATCTTTTGCGCATATTCGGCATAGCTGACGGCCAGCGGCGTGTTGACCGCGGCCACATTGGCCACGATGGGCACGCGCCCTCGCGATACCTCGATGGGCACGCGGATCAGGGTACGGCGTTCCTCCTCCGAAAGCAGGCGGAACTCGCTCACCATCACCGGCACCACGATGCCGCCCACATGACACTCGATGCAGAATTCGATTTCGGCGGCCAGCACCTCCTCGTCGACGCGATCCTTTTCGTCAAAGGGCGTCATGGGGATGGCAAAGCTGCCGCGCCAATCTCTCTCACTCATAGGTCTAGGTCTCCTTCCTCGATGATTAAAGGCAAGAGATGCCAGGCAGTTTACGAACTGCTTGGCATCTGAGCAAAGCTAGTCCCAACGCTCCTCCGGCTTGGGGCGCCAGAAGCCGAGCTTGGGGGTGTTCCACTCGTCGGTCGGCTCGAACAACCCCGGCTCGCGCAGGTTCTCCTTGATGCCCTCATAGTTCAAATCTACCCCCAGACCCGGCTTCTCCGGCACCTTGACGTACCCCTCCACCATCAGCGGCTCCTCTAGGCCGGTCACCAGGTTCTTCCAG